>JAVEWL010000186.1:0-8647 GCA_034004565.1 FCB group bacterium
ATGGACGAATGCCCCCTCACACCATCCCTCTCCCCCGATGGGGGAGAGGGGGAAAGACAGTTCCAGGTGCGCTGTTTCTGCCTTTCCCCAATTGCCCGGTTTTCCCCCTCTCCCCCATCAGGGGAGAGGGTTGGGGTGAGGGGGCGCTCGTCCAACGTGTCCACATCCACAAGCTCCACCGCGTTCCCCTTGAAGGTGGCACCCAGCATTACTTCAGACGACAAGTTAGGGCCAGACTGAGGAGTAGGTACGGTTCATGACATTTACTTTCTTGGACATCGCCATTTTCTGTGCCTACTTCCTGGGCACGGTGTTGTTCGGCGTGATCGTGACGGCGCGCAGCAAGACGAAATCCTCTTCCGACTTCTTCCTCGCGTCGAAGAAACTGCCGTGGTATGTCGTGGGGGCTTCGTTTGTCGCGTCGAACATTTCGACCGAGCATTTCATCGGCATGGTGGGCTGGGGTTTTCTCTACGGCATGGCGGTGGCCAACTGGGAGTGGGGCAACGCGGTGACCTTCAGCGTGCTCATCTGGATATTCCTGCCGTTCTACATGCGCGGCAACGTGAGCACCATGCCCGAGTTTCTCGAGCGGCGGTTCAGCGCCCACTGCCGCTACATCTACGCCGCAGTCATGATCGTCGGGCTGGTTATCGCCATGCTGGGCGGGGTGCTGTTCGCCGGGGCCAAGGCGCTCAACGTGTTCGTTCCCGCAATGCCCCTCGAGGTGGCCGTGGTGGTGCTGGCGGTGGCGGCGGGAACGTACACCGTGTACGGCGGATTGCTCTCGGCGGTCTGGGCGGACTTTCTTCAATACTGCCTGCTCATGATCGGCGGAATCGTTGTGACGATCTTCGGTCTATACTATGCGGGCGGGTATTCCGAACTGGCCCGCGCCATGCCCGAAAAATTCATCATGCTGTATCCCTCGACCCATCCCGTCATTCCCTGGACCGGCGTGGCCTCGATGCTGCTCTCCGTGGGCATCTGGTACAGTTGCGCAAACCAGTTCATGGTGCAGCGCTGTCTCGGCGCTCGCTCCGAGTGGGATGCGCGCATGGGCGTGGTCATGGCCGGCTTCAGCAAGGCGATTCTCCCGTTTCTCGTCGTGGTGCCGGGCATCATCGCGTTCTATCTGTTTCAGGACCGCATCAGCGACGGCGACCAGTCCTGGCCCTTCCTCGTGCGCACCTTCATTCCGAGCGGTCTGGCGGGCCTGGTGCTGGCCGGCCTGGCCAGCGCCATCATGTCCACCCTAAGCGCCATTACCAACAGCTCGGCCACCATCTTCACGCTGGACCTGTACAAGCCCCTGCTGCGGCCCGGAGCCGGCGACCGCGAACTGCATAGGGTGGGACGACTGAGCTCGGCGGCGATTATGCTTGTGGGCGTCCTTGTCGCGCTGGTTCTCGTGCGCAACCCCGGCGTGACCGTGTTCGGCGTGATTCAGACCACCTTCTTCTACATCGCTCCACCCATCGCGGCGACCTTCTTGATAGGCATACTGTGGCGGCGCGCCACGACGGCCGGCGCCATTACCACGCTCGTGCTTGGCTTCGCCTTGTATCTCCCGCTGACCAAGTACGTGCTCTTCCCATACATTCCATGGCTCAAGCCCTACGACAACTTCATGCACCACACCTTCGTCATCTACCTGCTCTCCGGCATCACACTGATTGTCGTATCGCTCTTCACCAAGCCCGAGCCCGCCGAGCGCCTGGCCGGAGTCATCTGGTCGCGAAGCGCGCTCGGCGTCCGGGAAGAGGAGAAAGGCCGCCATCGAGGTTTGAGCAGCCTGGGGCTTTGGTGGGCCGTCATGGTGGCTCTCATTGCGGGCCTCTATGTGTGGACCAACAGCCGCGGCAGCCACACGGAATGGCTCGAAGCCGAAAACCTTGCCTATTCCGTGACGGGTAAGGGTACCGCCAACGTGCAGGAGCGCGGGACGTTGCCGGACTTCAACCTCTGGACCGGCAAAGGCCAGGTTCTGTTCAAGCCGGACTCGGACAACGCCGCCATTGCCTTTTCGGTGCCCGTGCCCGAGCAAGGACAGTACGAAATCGACCTCGTCATTACGCGCGGACCCGAGTACGGCGCTTTCCGCGTGCTGGTGAACGACAAGCCGGCTTCGATGCGGGTCATGACCACGGCCCGCTCCGGCAAACGCGGGATACAGACGACGTGGACGGACACCGAGGTCTATGACAGCAGGCGCTCGTCGAAAGGTTCCGCGGACGATGCCTCGGGTTTGGATAACATCGCCGGCGCCCATGTGGTGCAGCGACTCCGGCTGGGCGATTTCGCCCTTGATGGGGGCAAGGCCACCCTTAGCTTCGTGCCCGTGAAGGGCGAGGGGGATATCGGCATCGATCAGGTCATCTTGACTAAATAGCGTGAAGTGTATTGTGAACAACAGGCTGCCGAAAAGCCATGCCAAGGCCGCATTGGACATGCCACCCCCAAACTTGTTTGGGGGTGCTTTGAATCGCTGTGTCTTGCACCTGAAGCACCCCCAAACAAGTTTGGGGGTGGCATGTCCGAAAAAGACATTCAGAAGTTCTGATTGCAGGGCAGCCTATTTAGAATAACTCAGAATTGAGTGTGTCTGCTTTCTTCGTGCTCGTGCTCGTCGGTGTGCGCTTAAGGAAATGTTATGAACGAAGTCCCGTTATTCTATGTATACACCTACAACGACGTGGACCGCGCCTTCTGGGAGACACACCTGGAAGGCTGGGTTCCGCGGAAGCTCATGGACGCCCATGTCCACATCGTGGACCCCGCGTTTCAAATCGAACCGCTTACGGAAGAACTTCGCCGCTCGTATTGGGTGATGGAGCTGCTCGAGATGCAGAGCGCCGAAACGGCGGACCGCTGCATCGCCACCGTGTTCCCGGGGCGGGATGTGCGCTGCCTCGGGTTCGGGATGCCTTCGCTCGATTGGGACATCGAGGGCAGCAACGACTATGTCTTCGCCGAGATGGTCCGGCGCGAGTGGAACGCTTTGGCGCTGGTTTGTCCGAGTTGGACGGCGGAGTATGTCGATAGCCTGCTGGCGCGGCCCGGCGTTGTGGGTGTGAAACCGTATTACCAGATGATCGGCCGCGACGTTCAGCAGCGCGACCGTTACATCGAAGCCAGCATCTTCGATTTCCTCCCCCACCATCAACTGGAAGTGCTCGATGCGCGGGGCGCCTGGGTAACCTTGCATGTGCCGCGCAGCGACCGCCTGGGCCACCCGGACAATATCCGCGAAATCAAAGAGCTCCGCCGCCGCTATCCGAGTATCGTGCTCGTGATTGCACACCTGGGGCGTTCCTACACGCTGCCCCATGCCGAAGAGGGGCTGACGCCGCTCGCGGACGATCCGGGTTTGTACTTCGACAACTCGGCGGTTCTCAATCCCGAGGTTCACCGCTTCGCCTTGAAGACGCTCGGCCCCGACCGCATCCTCTACGGCACGGACAATCCCGTTTTCTACATGCGTGGCCGGCGCCAATACCACGGAACCACCTACATCAACCGGACCAGTCATCCGTTTTACTTCAACAAGGACCGCGAGGCGCCGGAAATCGAAGCGCAATATACGCTGTACATGTACGAGGCCTTGCGCGCCCTGAAATGGGCATGCGAAATGGAGTCCATATCCGCCGAGCGGGTGCAGGCGATCTTTCACGACAACGCCCGCAGCCTGATGGACCGTGTGCTGAACCGCAAGGGCACGGCATGAACGACAACGCCCAAAAGAAGCGGCGTGATGAATTTCTGAGGCTGCTGAGTCAAAAAGGCTCGCTCAAAGTGCAGGAGCTGGCCGATTTGTTCGGCGTGACCAGCATGACCATCCGCCGCGATCTCGCCCACCTGGAACAGAGCGGCCTTCTGCTCCGAACCCACGGCGGATGCGTCATTCAGTCGCCCATGGCGCCCGAACTGTCCTTTTCCGAAAAGGACGCGCTGTGCGCACCGCAGAAAGAGGCCATCGCGCGCGAGGCCGTTCTGCATCTCGAGCCCGGCTCCACGATCTTCATTGACACCGGCACGACCATGGTCCACCTGGCCAGAGCGCTGCCGTCGGGTCTCGGATTGCGCGTGTTCACCAACAACCTGCGCGTGGCCACCGAGCTTTTCGGGCGAACCGACCTCGAGGTATTCGTCTACGGGGGCCAATTGAGCGTACGCAGCCCGGACCTGGTGGGCGAGATCGCGCTGAGCAACGCGGAAGGGTTTCGCCTGGACGTGGCCTTGCTTGGTGCGGACGCCATCGATACGCATTCCGGGGGACTCTACGCCGCCAACATCGCGGCGGCCAAGCTCGATGCCGCCGTCGTGCGCCAGGCGAGCCGTGTCATGATTCTTGCCGACAGCGGCAAACTCGACCGGACCAGCTCGGTGCGCGTGATGGTGATAGACGAAAGAGTAACGCTCATCACGGACAACGGCGCACCTCTCGACGCCGTCAGCCGTCTCCGTCAGCGCGGTGCGAAGGTCATGACCATGGCGAGTTCGGAACGATAGGCAGCGGGCCTCATCAATTGGGGCGCCAAGGACGGGTAGGGTCCCCAATCTCCCTGGGGTATCGGGGCTGTCTCTTTACAGAAGGTTTACCGGGGCTTTGTGGGGCGTTTATGCGCATTCGGCATTATAACGACGCTTGAAGCCTTCAGGTTTTCCAAGCCTATGGTCTATTGTGCAAAACCTCAATTCGCGCCGGCGTCCGAGAGCCGTTCTCCCATGCTTTGTACGCAGGCGCAGGAGACCACTCTAATGAAGACAATCGGTCGAGCCGGTTCTGTATTGAGCGCGGCCCTTGTGGGCGCGACTCTTTGTCTGGCGAGCTGGGCGGAGGATGTCAAAATCGTAACGGAACCGCTTTCGCCTGGCGACCAGGTTACCGTCACCACCCCGGCGAGTGCGCCGGCGCAAGAGGTGACGATCGTTCGCGAGCCTTCGGGAGCGGTGAAGATTCGTCACGAGGCGGTCACGGACTTTGTGGACATTCCGGCGTCCATCGTGGTCAAAGTGGCCCCGCCCGAGCCCAAAGAGGAAGTTATGATCGATGAATCGCGTCCGGACAAGGATGCGGTGTGGGTGGCGGGGTACTGGCAATGGGACCCTGCCGGTGCGGCGTACGAATGGGTGCCGGGCACGTGGCGCCGCGCGATCCCCAATCTGACCTGGCATGCCGGCCGTTGGGAAAAGGCGGGCGAAGGTTACGAGTGGGTCAGCGGCTTTTGGAGCCCCGACAAGGAGATGAAGATCGTGACGGTGAAGGAAGCGCCGGCGGCCCCTCGTGAGGAAACGCGCCCGGTTTCTCCGGGTGCCGATTTTGTCTGGCTTCCCGGTTACTGGGCTTCCGAGGCGGATCAGTATGTGTGGCATCCCGGAATTTGGGAGCGTCCGGCCGCCAAGGGGATGGTCTGGATAAACACGAAGTGGTACCAGACCTCCAGCGGCTATGCGTTTATCCCGGGGCACTGGGATTACCCTGCCGAAGGCCGCACCTACATTATCACGAAAGAGAAGACCGTCACGCCGGGATCGTAAGGCCTGAGAGACTTTCTCACCTTCCATGCGGCGTTGGATTGGCGTCCGGCGTTTGAAGAAGGCTTCCAATAGCCGTTTACAGACTCCAACCAAATGGGCTCAACCCGACATCCACCAGGAGAAATCGCATGAAATCGAGTTCAAGAGATAAAGCGGAAGGCAAAGGGCACCAGGCGAAAGGCAAGATCAAGAAGGCGGTCGGCGGTCTCACCGGGAACCGCAGCCTGGAAGCCGAAGGCGAAAGCGAGAACCTGGGCGGAAAGGCTCAGGAAAAGGTCGGCCAGGTCAAGAGGGTGCTGGGCAAGTAGCAGGCCACTCTTGCCGGACCCGGTGCGGGATGGGCGGCCGGCCCATCCCGCGTGAAGACGCGGCAGGGACATCGAACGCCCCCAGGGGCGACAGGAGATATCATGAAGGGTTTTGTGCAGGACATCGAAGGGCTCGCCATCAAGAACGACGATTTTCGGCAGGTGGTTTACACGGCAGAAAACTGCCAGCTCGTCCTCATGGCGCTGAAACCCCAGGAAGAGATTGGCGCGGAAGTCCACACACTCGACCAGTTCTTTCGCGTGGAGGAGGGTTCGGGCGAGGCGGTTCTCGACGGCGTCAGCTCGGCGATCCAAGCCGGCTTCGCGGTCCTCGTTCCGGCGGGGACGAAGCACAACATCGTAAATACCGGCAGCGTTCCGATGAAGCTCTACACGCTTTATTCGCCTCCGAATCATCGGGACGGCGTCGTTCATCACACCCGCGCCGACGCGGAGGCCGACAACGAACACTTCGACGGGAAGACGACGGAGCAGAAGCCGGAAGCCGTTGAAGCACACAAGGGTTCGTGATATCGGGACGTACGCAAGAAGATCCTTAGTGTTCTTACTTCTTGGGAAATCCTGGGACGTTATCTTTATTTCTCAGCGCGATGCGCATAGGCCGCAGGGCGGAGTCTTGTCCTTACTCTCACGTTCGGAAAGCGGGGAGAGTTTCCACTTTTGGTTGGGGGGAGTGGTTGACTGTTTGGGTGAGGGCGGATCGGGGGCTTCGCAGGTAGGCTTGGGGCTCGTCAAAAGTGGAACAGTCCCCGTTTTCCGGAGTTGCGGGTAAGGAGAAGGGGCGGGGCACGCGCCTGAACGGCTCACACCAGAGCATGCGGATTCTATCCGGATGCGGTTTATGGCCTGCTGAAAGTGTGTTCGCGCATCACGCGGCGCACGACGGCGGCGGTCGGCTCGAGTTCTCCCGGCACCAGATGGTAGGTTCGCGCGCGGGAGACCATCTTCGCCGTGTTGGAGACGATTTCGGCGAATCCGTACTGGGGCTGATACATGTGGTTTAGTAGATTTCGCGCCCCAATGCTGGGCGCGCATTCTTCCAGGAGCGGTTCCGTTTTGAAATCCGGCCGAGGCCGATACCAGCTTCTCACGGGGGGCGGGTCTCCGGCGGGCGCCGCGCGGAAAAACAGGCTGTCCAAGTCTCGGTGTGCCTGCGCCTCTTGCTCCATGCGGCGGATCGATGCCTCGCTTGCGCGCCTTTTCTCGGCGGTTGCGGCTCGCAGGAAAAAAATGAGGGCGGGTATCGCGCCTTCTTCCGTCTGGCGCGGCGCAGTTGTGTGCACGAGCGGCCGCCACCCGTATCGCCTGGCCATGTCCTGGGTATAGGCACGAAGCCGCGGTGCGGCCAGGAGCGGATGCACCCGGCCGGTGCGCAGGTCGACGGGGGTAAGGTCATCGGAGAACAGCCTTCCTCCGTCCTGGGCCAGTGCGCACGCAAGCGTGGTCTTGCCGTGGTGCGAGGCCCCGACGAACAGGGCGGCCTTTCCTTCTTCCACCACGCTTGATGCGTGGACAAAGGCCATGTGCGGCAGCAGCTTCCGGAGACCGAGCATGAAGATGTCGTCCGGCTGAGGCCAGGACAGGTGTTTTCCATAGCGGACGGCCCCGCCGTCGAGGCGGACGACCCTATCGTCTTCGTCCTCGAGCAGTTCGATCCGGCATTCCAAATCGGAATTGCCGGGGCCTGGTTCCACCGGTGGAAGGAGGTAGGGCGCGTACTTCTCCTCGATGGGAGCGAGCAGCGCCCTACTGTTACTGAGCACGTGGATTGTCGCGCCCAGAATCTTGAAACGAGCGATGTTACTCAAATCTGATTATCCGGTTACCGGGAGTCCCTACCAGCACATCTTGCTGTCCAGCGACGCGGAATCGGCAAGGAACTCTTCTTCGCGATAAACCACTACGACCGGCTTTACGTACTTTTTCATCGATCTTTCTCCTTTCTTTCCAGAATGGGCGCCGGTAACACGCGAACACGAACAGCGTATCCGCGTGGATGCCGCCGGCGCATGAAGCCAAACGCGTTTCCGGCGCTTGCCAGCCTTTGGCGCGCCGGCTATCGCGCGTTTTCAGCCCGGCCCCAGTGGATGCAGGTTTTCCGTGCTGAACTTCACGGGGTAGAGTTCGATGAGATCGAGCAACGTGGCATTCAGCAAGATAACCGCCACCGTTTCAACGATTTCCTCGAGATCTCTTCCGGGACACGCGGGCAACAGCGTCTCGGCCAATCCCTCGACGGTCTTCCCGGCGTTGAGATCCTTCCATATGACGGCCGCCGCACCCGGCAGGAAAGCCTCGGCCTGTTTCCTGATGGCCCAGACCTCCCCGTGTTCGTCCTCGTACCAGACGTCCGTCTTCCTTTGTGGCCGGAGACCCCGCAGCTCGTTGATCAGTACTCTTCGCAGAGGCGCGGGCAGCCCGCTTATCAAGTACCCCAGATCCATTTCCTGCAACTGGGTTTCGGGCGCCGGCTCGGACAAGCCAAGTTGTGTCACGGATGGTTGCCTCCAGTGTTGTTTGGCCGGGTCTCCCGCTTTCAGGCGCCGGCGTGCGCGACGGCAAAGCCCGCGCGCGGCGACACTTCAAGGTGCGCACCGGCGTGCGCGACGGCGAACCCCGCGCGCGGCGACACTTCCAGATGCTCGCCGGCTTGCGCGACGGCGAACCCCGCGCGCGGCGACACTTCCAAGTGCTCGCCGGTTTCCGCCGCCGAGTACTTTTTGGAGTCGCGCACGGTGTAGATCGCGGTTTTCAGTTCCATTTCCGTTGCCTCCTTT
>JAVEWL010000187.1:0-8617 GCA_034004565.1 FCB group bacterium
GTTCATCGATTATACCCACGGGCTTGTGCAGGAGTTGATGTCGAACTACGGCAAGATCGACATTTTGTGGTACGACGTGTCGTGGCCGCTCGATAGTCCGGAGAAGTGGGAAAGCGCGAAGATGAACGCGATGGTGCGCAAGCTCCAGCCGCACATCATCATGAACGACCGGTCGCAGTTGCCGGAAGACTTCGGCACGCCGGAAGAGCATATCACGGCGGAGGGCGCGGGTCGGGACTGGGAAGCCTGCATGACCTTCAACGGATCCTGGGGCTGGCAGCCGACGCGGGATGAGGATTGGCACTCGGCACGCAAGGTCGTCGCGATGCTGCGACAGGTCGCGGGCGAGGGCGGCAACCTGCTGCTCAATATCGGGCCGCACGTGGACGGGTCCGTGCCGCAGGAGGCCGCGGACCGGTTGAAGGCGGTCGGGAAGTGGCTGAAGGTGAACGGCGAGGCCTTCTACGGTAAGAAGGACAGTGGGATCGGGCGGTTCGAGTGGCTGCCGACGGGTCTGTTCACCGCCGACGGCAAGACGGCGTATTTCTGGTGCTCGCGCTGGCCGGGGAAGGAACTGGTCATCGGCGGGTTTAAGACGAAGCTGAAGAACGCGTCGTTTCTTGCAAACGGCAAACCCATTGCGTTCACGCAGGATAAGGATCGCATCATTCTGACGGGCCTGCCCGCGAAGGATCCGGATCCGGCAATCGGCGTGACGGTGTTGAAGCTCGAGTTTGCGTCGAAGCCGATGCAGATCCTGGGGCACGGTTACGTGGTACTGCCGACCAGCCGAGCGCCCAAGCACGGGTAGTAGTGACTCCAAGACATGCTTCTGATGTAGCCCCGAATTCCGGTTCGGGGTTCTTTTTTGGGCACATCAGGATTGAATCCGCATACTTGAAAATGAAGCGTTTCGGATTAGGTCCGCAGTAAGACATGGGGATTCAGTCCTGAACCGTTATAGCCACCCGTGAATCGCTTTGATGCGCTATTCCGATTCCGTCAGGCTTCCGAGGCGCGGCGGAGAAAGGGCGAATTCGATGATGTCGTTCGCGGCGCCGTAGTGGCCGCCCCAGCCGAGCCGGATTGAGGTAATCGCAGTCAGGTCGACCGCGCGGCGGGAGGATTGGTTCCAGCCGGCGGTTTCGATACGGTTGAGGCGCACGAGGATGTCGGTGATGCCGGGCTCGTCGAGCGATTGCTGGGTCTGTGCGAGGCCTTCGGTTCCGTGGACGTCGCGCACGACCAAGAGCAAGGGTTTGCCGGCGTTCTGCGCTCTGGGGATTTCCGTCGTGAACCCGACAAAGGCGCTCTTGGACAAGTCCATGGGCTGTGGATAATCGAAAATGGCGAACAGGAAGGTATCGACCTCCGATTGGGTCAGCACGCCCCTTGCTGACCATGTGAGTCCGTGTTCGTTTCCGGGGGGGATGGATTCAATCTTGCCCTTCACGAATTCGCCCGCAACCACGATCGGCGAAATCTGCGGCAGGGCACTCCACTGAATGACGTCAACGTTTTGTGCCGGAACCGCGTGGCGCTGCGAAGACTTCGCTTCGTCGAAGCGGAAGAGCACACCGCCGAAGGGCGCCAGTTTCAGTGCGATGGGCTGGGCGGGATCAACCGGGGTTTGCTGGCCCGTGGCGGGTTCCCACTGTTCGCCTTTTCCGCTTGCGGCGAAGGTGAGGCTGCCTTCCCAGGGCGCGCGGCTGTCGTTGATGACGAAGTAAATCTGGTTACCGTCGACGACGCGGTGCGTGGCGCGGATGGGCGCAGCGGGATTGGATACCTGCACGTCGCGGCCGATCAGGGCGTCGAGGACAATCGGCAGCATCGAGACGGAACCTCGCGGGAGGAACACGCCGCAGCCGCCCGCCGGGTTGGTGTTGAATGCGTCGGCTTGCGTGCCGAAGATTTCTTCCGCCAGGGCCTGCACGGCGGGGGCGGGGAATTCCTTCTCGCTGTTGGCGGGGCGGGCGGTGAGGGCGATGACGATGCCGCCTTCGCGCCAGAACCGGCCGAGGTTCTTCCAGGCTTTCAGCGGGAGCGTGTCCACGGCGGGCAGCACCACGGCGCGCCAGGCCATGCCGTTCAGTTTCAGGATACCCTGCTCTACCTGCGCGTCGCAGAGGGCTTTCGAGTCGAGGTAGGTGAAGTCGCGACCGGAGGTGTAGAGGTCTTCGGAGGCCTCCGTGTAGCTGCGCTCGACGCGGTGCGCACCCGCGGGGGCGTCCATGACCATGCGGCGCGCGGGTTCGAACTGCACCCACACGCTTTCGATGGGATATACGAGGGCTACGTCGGTGACCTGGCGGCCGCCCTTCAGCATGGTGCAGCAACGGCCGGTCCATTCGTTGAGGCGGAGGAGTTGATCGTTCGTGAGGTCTTTGAAGACGTAGTAGCTGGTCATCGTGTTGATGCCGTTTAGCATGAGGCGGTTGAGGGTGCCGCGAATCTCGTCCTCGGTGACGATGCGCACGGGGCGCTCGTCGCCGGCGGGACGGTAGCGCTGCGAGTGGTCGGACACTTCGCACATGGTCACAGGGCGGCCTTCGAGGTCCGCGACGCTGCCGATGAGCCGCGCGATGTACCACGGCACTTCCTCGGGGACGCTCGTGAGGCAGTCGATGCTCGGGGCGTCGACGCGGCGCGTGGAGCGGTAGAAGTCGCCGTAGAGCGGCACGTGCATCACGATCGACTCTTCGAACAGCAGATGGCCGCCGGAGAGGATGTTGTGCGGCTTGCACCAGTCCTGGATTTGCCCGAAGTAGTTCTCGGCGACGAGCTCGCCCACGGTCAGCCAGAAGTCGTGGCGGGCGGCGAGGCCTTTGGGGCCGGTGTCGGCGCAGAGGGCAGGCAGCACGGGCGCGAGCGCGTAGCCGCGGCGCTTCTCGAATTCGGGCGCGAGGTTGGGGGACCAGGGCAGCACGCGCCAGGGCTGCGGGCGCATGAACATGCTCATCAGCGAGGGTTCGTCGGTGAACGTGGAGACGAAGTATTTTCCCAGGTCGTCGCCGAGGTGCTGGGCGTAGCGTTCGTGCGTCACTTCGAGAAAGCGCGCGGTGGGCTCGGGCATCAGGAGGTTGATGTAGGGGAGCTTGTCGGCGAGGCTGACGGCGGCGTGCGTGCCTTCGTAAAGGTAGTCCTCGGTGATGACCATGACCTGCCACGAACCCGCAGGCGCATTCCATGTGAACGTACGGTCTTTGACGAACGCGGAGAGATCGGTCGCGCGGTCGAGGTCGATGGCGCCGTCTTTTACGGGGAATGCGGCGGCGCGAACGAGGGTGCCGGGCGGCACGTCGAGCGAGACGGGACCTCCCTCACAGACGGCATCGCTGACCAGCAGGCCGCGCGCCTCCCATTCGGGGTGATCGCGCATCGTGAGGCCGCCGGCGTTGCCCGAGGGATAGCCCTTCTCGTCGTAGAGCCACAGCGACATGCCCGCTTTCTTGGCCTCGGTGACGGCGCGCACGAGGGTCTGCCACATTGCGTCGCTTTCGAGATAGTTGTCGAAGGGCACGTTCGTGGCCATGCCGCCGAAGCCTTTCTCGAGCATGCCGCGCAGCATCGCGTCCTGCTGCTCAGGCGCGTCCGGCAGGCGGTGGACGATGGGTAGGATGCGCGACTCGGCGGGCGGATTGGCGAAGCGCTCGGCTAAGGGGCGATCGGCGCCGGGCAGAGTTTGCGCCGTGGCATATGTCCCCAGGAAGACCATTACCGATAAACCGATGGCTGCGTACGCGCGCATTGGATCCCCCCTGCAATTAGCAGCGTTTTCGTCTTCAAGTCATCCTGATTGTTCGCATTTATGTTGAACGAAGCAAGTCGTCGCCAAGTCTGCAGGAAAAGGACGTATGATATACTTGCGGCAGGGTATCTCATGGAGCGGAAAAGCATGGAACTGCGAATTCAGATCGACAAGGCGCAATTAGCAGCCTTTTGTCGCAAACACCACATTACGAAGCTGGCATTTTTTGGATCGGTCTTGACAGACGGATTCGGGCCGGACAGCGATGTTGACGTGCTTTTCGAGTACGACCCCGCGTATACCCCCTCGCTTTTTGACCTTGCCGGGATGGAAGAGGAATTGTCAGCGCTTCTGTGCCGCCGCGCCGACATGCGAACTGCGGCGGACTTGAGCAAATATTTCCGGGACGAGGTGGTGCGCTCGGCGCTTGTGCAATATGCCGCGTGATTCCGACAGGAACCGCCTGCGGCACATGATCGACGCGGCAACCCAAGCCCTGGAGTTTTCCGAGGGACGTACTCGCCATGATCTTGAGAACGACCCACCGCTTAAACACCTGCTAGTTCGAAACATCGAAATCATGGGCGAAGCAGCCTCCCGGGTTAGTTCACAACTTCAAGAGGCTCACCCCGAGATACCTTGGCGAAGGATGGTGAGCATCCGCAATCGCCTTGTACACGCCTATTTCGACATCGATTTGGACATCCTCTGGCACACGGTACGCACCGCCCTTCCTGAACTCTTGCCGAAACTGAAGACACTTCTGGATTCTACCGAGGATGACAACGCCCGGGGTTAAGGTTGTGCGCCTCGTGCATCGCTACCGTCGGTGAGCCAGGCGAGGCTGAAGCGTGCGAAGCGGATCCATTCGCGGCGGTGCTGGGCGCCGCCTTCGAAGAGGAGGCCGATGTCGCCGTCGGGGAGGCGCACCAGGGTCGAGTAGGAGGACGGGCCGGGGTGGATGAGCTTGCGTACCGGCCAGGTTTTGCCTTCGTCGTAGCTGAGGCGAACGGTCATGCGGGTGCGCTCGACGACGTTGAAGCGTTCGCCGAAGTTGTCGGGGTTGGAGAAGAGGATGCGGTCTTTGCCGTCGGTTTCGGCGAGGCTGTAACGGAAGATGCCGGCCTGGCAGGGGGCTTCGTTGAGGGCGCGGTCCCAGTAGACCTTGCTCCAGCTCTCGCCGCCGTTTTTGCTGAGCGCGACGCCGCGGCAGCTCATGCCGAGGTTGCCGCGCATGTTGAGCATGAGGGTGCCGTCGTTGAGCTCGACGCACTGGCTTTCGTCGGAGGGCGCGTCGACCGGCGGGCCCATTGTCCAGGTCTCGCCGTGGTCGTCGCTGTAGAACACGCGCGAGAACAGGTGCTCTTCGAGTTCTTCGGTGAGCGTGCCCGCGTAGCCGGGGATGACGAGGCGCCCGCCGCGCAGTTGAATGCCGACGCCGGGACCCGACACGAAACTGGGGTCGAAATTCTTCGTGCGGGAGGCCAGGTCGATTGGCTGCGTCCAGGTCACGCCGTTGTCGTCGCTCGAGAGAAGCAGGGAACGGTTTCGGCCGGGACCGGGTTTGTTCGCGTCCATGCAGTAGAGCAGGATGCGGTTGTTCGTGCGGTCGACCACGGGACAGGGGTTCATGAGGGCGTCGTCGCCTTTGCCCGCGACGAGCACCTGCAGGGGCAGCCAGGTGCGGCCGCCGTCGAGGCTGCGGCGCAGGATCATGTCGGTCGGGCTCGCGTCGTCGATTCGATCCTTGCGCGCCTCGCAGAAGGCCAGGAGCGAGCCGTCCGGCGCGAGCAGCAGCGAGGGAATGCGGTAGGTGTTGATGCCTTCCGTGCCGCAGACGAACACGTCGGTGAACTCGGGCGCGCCGGGTGTGGGCGCATCGTCGGTGAGTGCGACACGGAGGCCGAAATCGCTGTGGGCCAGCTCGGGTGTTTCGTGGTGGCGGCGCGACGAGCGGCAGTGTCCGCCGATGGAGATCCAGCTTCCGCCGCGCAGGACGCGGTGGTCGGCATAGGCGGGACCGGTCGGATCGGTCACGGCGTTCTGCGGGTAGAAGCCGTGCCAATCCGCGCACCATTCCGAGACGTTGCCGCTCATGTCGTAGAGGCCCCAGGGATTGGGAGGCATGGTGCCGACGGGCCGCGCGTACGGTTCTTTTGACAGCAGTGCATTGCCGCGCCACCATGCCTTTGTGTCGATGTCGGTGTAGGTGGGATCGTCGCCCCAGTAGAAGCGGGTAGTGGTATTGGCGCGGCAGGCGTACTCCCATTCGGCTTCGGTCGGAAGACGGAAGGATTTGCCGGTGAGTTCGGCGAGTTTCGTGACGAACGCGTGGGCGTCGTTCCAGGAAATGTAGACGGCGGGGGATTTCGGATCTTCGTTTACCAGTTCGCGGCCGGACCAGGGTTTCGTGCCCATGACGGCCTGCCATTGTTCCTTGGTGATTTCGCAGGTGCCGAGGAAGTAACCGCGAGAGAGCGTAACGCCGTGCTGCGGGGTTTCCTTGTTGGGATAGGCGTCCTGGTCGCCGGGGCGCTGGCCCATCATGAAGGCGCCTGAGGGGATGTGGGTCAGGTGGAGCGGGATGTTGCCGGGCAGTTGAATCGTAGCGGTTGGTTGCGTGCATGTGGGGGCTTTGTCGGGTAAGTGGCGGCACGCGGCCAGTAGTACGGTAGCACATGAAAGAATCGTTGTCGCAAAGATTCGCCCGCTCCGCGTCATGGCGCTGCCTCCCGTATGCTGCGATTTTTTGCATAGTGCACCACGGGTGGCGTGTGAGGCAACCTGGGAATTGGGGGTGGGTGAAGGACCTAAAGGACTATGAGTACCTTTGTGCTCCCCTCACCCTGCCCCTTTCCCCGCATCTATGTAACCCCGAACTCCGATTCGGGATCTTCGCTTTTCTTCGAAGCGCTTCGCTTGATTACAAGATCCCGAATCGGAGTTCGGGGTTACATAGATGCGAGGAAAGGCAGCGAGGGGCCCTGTGCAGCGCTGGGCGGAAGCCCTCACCCCGCCCCTCTCCCAGGGGGAGAGGGAGCCTGTCGGGGGAGAGGGTCGCTCGATCGGGAGAAGAGTCAACTGCTACGGCTTACAGAATCATGTTCCCTTTCCTGAATACTCGCTGTTGCGGGTTGTCAGTTGGAGTAGTGGTTGTAGCGGATGCGGATTTCGCCACCGACGCGGACGTTTTGTAGCCCGCCGTTCGCATCGCTGTCCTTGTCGTCGTTGAGCTCGATTCTGAGCGGCGCCTTCAGGGCGGCGAGAGGCGACACGCTTTCCCTGGGTGTCGCGGGGACCGGCTGGGGCGCGGGCGTCGCTTCGAGCGCAGCTTCGTCGTGCGCTTTCGGAGCCGCGGGCGCGGGTTGTGTGTTGCGAAGCGATCGCTTCCGCACGGTGAGCGACGGGCGAGCCTTTGCGCGCGGTTGCGGCTTCGCCTTGGCGACGGCGGGCTTTGAAGGCTGTTCGACTGCCTTTTCGACGGTCTTCTCCGGGACTGCGGCGGTCGCGGGCACTGACTTTACGGGGGCGATTGGGGCGGCCGTCACGGGTTGCTGTTCGATTACGACGGGCGCGGGGGCGGCCTCCACGGCCGACGCCGTGGGCAGCGCCATGCCGGGAATGACGACTAGAACGGCCACTAATGCCGCCAGTGTGGTTGCGGCAGACATGCGATGCGGCACCGCCTCGCGCAGGATCATCTCGAGTCTCCTTTCAAATATCCGCTTGCCGCCCGCGGCCATTCCAATGGCGGCGACGCTCGCGGGTTTCCATGCGAAGGTATCGATAACGGTGATGAGGGACGCGGCGTACGCGCGGCGGCCTTCGGGAAGCGTGCGCACGACCCACGCGTCGCAGGCGAACTCGGCGCTCTCGCGAAGGCGACGACGCGCGTACCAGAAGACGGGGTTCCACCACCATACGCACGCGCCGGCGAGCTCCAGCCAACCGGTCCAGTGGTCGCGGCGTTTCAGGTGCGCGAACTCGTGCGTGAGCACGCTGCGCCACGCCGCAAGATCAAGGCGATCCAGCAGCGCTTCCGGAAGGAGCAAGCGCGGACGGAAGCCGCCGATGAGCAAGGGCGAACCGGCGCCGGACGATACGGCCATCCGAGGAAGCCGTACCCCAAGTTGCCCGGCGAGCCCGGCGGCCTCGTCGCGCAAGTAGGCGGGAGCCTCCCTGGCGCGGCGCAGGCGAATGTAGAGCCCGAGCAGCCGCGCGCCTTGGAAGAGCGCCATCGCCGCAGCCCCGGCCACCCATAAGGCGGCGAGCAGGGTCATGATCGAAACGCTTGCGGCGGGCCCGACGGCCCCCGTCGAAGCCGCAGCCGCGACGGGAGTCTCCCAGGGGCATTGCCAAAGCGGCAGCGGCGGCGCGAGAAGTTTCACCAGGACCACGAGCCACAGGGCGTGGCGCGCGGGCGGGCTCAGGCGCGCCGCTTGGGACAGCAGGGCCGCGCCGCCGGCCAGGACCGCCGCGCCAAGCGCATTCTGAATAAGCCACCACAACATGCGTTTATCCTCGTGTTGCTTACTTGCGGTCCAACTCGTCCAGGAGACGGCGGAAGCGTTGAATCTCCTCCCGCGTGAAATGCTCCCGCGACACCAGCGCATGCGCGAGTGGCGCCATGGCGCCGTCGCAAAGATTCAGCGCGAGGTCTTTGAGACGCTGGCCCACGAGGTTCTCGCGCGTGACCGCCGACTCATAGACGTGCGGCGTGGACTCTTTGTTCACGGCGATGAGGCCTTTGCCTTCAAGGCGCTTCAAGAGGGTCTGGACCGTGGTGTAGGTCCAGTGCTGCCCGCGCTGTTCCAATTCGGTCTGCACCTCCTGGACGGTCCCGGCGCCGCGCTCCCAGAGCGTCTT
>JAVEWL010000188.1:0-8613 GCA_034004565.1 FCB group bacterium
CATCTCGCGGCCCCTGAACATGTTGGTTACCTTAACCTTGTTGCCTTCCGCCAGAAACTCGCGGACGTGGTTCGTCTTGTAGTCGAAGTAGTGGTCGTCGATCTTCGGACGGTACTTGACCTCCTTGACCGTGACCGTGTGCTGATGTTTCTTCGACTCTTTGGCCCGCTTGCTCTGCTGATATTTATACTTGCCGTAGTCCATGATGCGGCAGACCGGCGGTACGGCCTGCGGCGCCACTTCCACGAGGTCCAAGCCTCGATCGTAGGCCGTGCGTAAGGCGTCGGCCGGATGCATGATGCCCAGCTGTTCGCCGTTGTCATCGATTACTCGAATTTGCCGAGCGTGAATACGCTCGTTCACACGGACTTTGTCCTCGACGATAGCCTTGGCGATACGAAGATCCTCCTGTTAGGGCTATACCCGTTTGCGCCTCTCCCTGTACGCCAGGTGCGCGCGGCGGGCAATAAAAAAACGCGACAGAAAACACCAGCGTTCTGTCGCGTTTGTGCCCGTTTCGGGTTCCGCACGAACCCTGCTGGCAGGCCATCGAACGATGCCGCCGCAAGGTGAGAAGCTGGTGGCTCCTACTTCGTTGGTCAGGCCATGCCTGTCCACGGTAGCGAGGAATCTAACATATGAGGCGGGGAATGTCAATGAGGGTTCCGGGATCCGGGGTCCGGGTCTGACCGGGGGTCTCGTTCGTGCTCGTGCTCGTGCTCGTGCTCGTAATCGTGCTCGTAATCGTGCTCGTAATCGGTTCTTGTAGGTCCTCGTCCAACCAAGAGCTCCCCTTGGAAAGGGGAGTTACGAGAACACAATCCGAGTACGAGTACGAACAAGAATCGATTACGAGCACGAGCACGAACGGGGGGCTGGGGCCAAAGTGGAAACAATTGACAGCGGGTGGTGCGCGTGTTACACTGCTCTAAAGCCTGGAGTTGTGCCGATTGCGGCTACCGTGGAGGAGGATTTCCCGTGGGTCAAATCAAGCGAGTCTGCCTGACGGCGGTGGCCATCACGTTGGCAGCGACGTTGCTGTGGCAGAGTGCTCCGGTCTTTGCGCAAGACAGCAACTTCGTCGTGGAAACCTACCAGTCGGGCACGGTGTACGATCCCTATGGCGAACTCCCCCGCCCGACCGGCATTGAAAAATCCCTGACCAAGCTCGGCCGCGGCATCTCGAACGTACTGCTGGGCTGGGCGGAGATTCCGGTGGCGTTCGATCGCGGCGTGAAACGCGGCAAGCCCTTGGGCTACCTGCTCGGCGTGTCGCCGGTCCTGGGTACCGCGCGGGCGTTCATGCGCACCACGACGGGCGTGTTCGAGATGGTCACGTTCCCCTTCTCGGACCGGGACGTGAACTACGAACCCATCCTGGAACCGGAATACATCTTCTAGGTGTGATACCCTTCAAGCAGCAAGGCGAAGCCGTTGTCGGCGTCATAACGCTTCCGGATGGACGAGCGGGCCGCGTGGTCCTGGTCGGTCCGAGGGATCATCCGAAGGGTGCGATGCTTGTCGTGTCGACGGGCGCGGCGTCGAGCGATGTGGTGCCGCTCTCCACCGCCTTGCCTCTTCTATCCGCACAGCAAATCATTGAAATCGTCTGCATGCAGGAGCGTGCTTTCGGCACGACCGGACTGCCGGCGCCGGAGTTGGCCTCATGACGCGAGACGAGATTGAGGCCCTGCTCGATGAAGTGGTGACGCTCCCGAGCCTTCCGCGCAACATCAATCACATCACCCAACTCGTCAATGCTCCCGATACGGCGCTGGCGGAACTGGGCCAGGCGATCGCGGTGGATCCCGCGTTTGCGATTAAGACGCTTCGGCTGGCGAACTCGGCGAGTTACGGCCGGCGCAACCCGGTGACCTCGGTCGATTTGGCGGTGACAATGCTGGGGGTGAAGGTGATTCGCAACCTGGTGTTCACGGCGATGATCGGCGAGACGCTCCGGGGGGCGGAGTCGCTGTTGCGGCACAGCGTGGGCTGCGGCCTGGCGATGCAGTTGCTTGCGGAGCGGCAAGGGCCTGCTTCTCCCCTCGAACCGGATGAGGCGTTCACGTACGGCCTGTTGCACGACATCGGCAAGGTGGTCTTCAAGACGTATGCGCCGGCCGAGGGCGCGGAAGCCGAGCGGGTAGCGCAGGAACGGGGCATTTCGCTGAACGAGGCGGAGCGGTCCGTGCTGGGCCTGGACCACGCGGAACTGGGCGCGATGCTGGCGGCTCGGTGGCGTTTGCCGGAGCAGTTAACCGAGGCCATTGCGGGGCATCATCGAATCTCCGCGTGTTCGGACCCCGTGGTGCGGCGGATCGCGGCGACGCTGGCGTTGGCGGATTCGATTTGCTCGTTTGGCGGACTGCCGGCGGGCACAGAGGTCATGGACGAGATCGGGGAGGAGGATTGGGAACTGACGCAAATGCGAAAGTCCGACTTGCCGATGGTTCTGGATGACTTCTTCGCGTCGCTGATTTCGCTGGACGAACTGATTGGGCTTGCCGCGTAGGGGTTGCGTTTGGGATCACAGGGAGCGGGCAACAATGATGGCAATAGGGGTGTTGTCATTTACCACAGAGCGTGGTATAGTTTTGTTAACAGCACGCACCACGCCTAGGCCTCACTCCAGAGGAAATGCGCACCAGGGTGCGTCTTCTTTTTTCTTCAGCCGCCTCACCGCTTCCGCAGAGTTCGATATTCGCGCCCTTGCGGCAATTCCAGAAGGCGGCATTCCGTGAGCACTGGTCTCTTTCAAAAACCGCCTCTACCTCTGTCAGAGCAGGTGGCGTTACTGAAAAGGCGTGGGATGCTCATTCACGATGAGGCTCAGGCCAGGGAAGCGCTGCTCCGCATCAACTATTACCGCTTTAGCGGCTATGCCCTCCATTTCGAAGTCCACATTAATGGGCAAAGAACCCACACGTTTAAGGAGGGTACCACGTTTGATGCCGTTATCAACCTTTACGAATTTGACACTCGACTTCGTGCCTTGCTCTTCAGCTATATAGAACCCGTCGAAGTCGCGTTTCGTACCGCACTCTGCTATGAACTCTCCATTCAAACAGAAGATCCCTACTGGTATCGTGACCGTAACAGGTACGATAAGAACTTCAATTTCAACGGCTTGATAAGCACATGTAAGCGCGAGTACGAGCGCAGCGAAGAAACGTTCATCAAGAGCCACAAAGACAAGTACGGATCATCAAGCCTTCCACCCGGATGGATATTGACCGAAATTCTCTCCATGGGACAATGGTCCAAAATCTACAAGAACCTCCTTGATCCGGAGGCGAAAAAGGACGTTGCCCGGCACTTTGACACCAAACCGCATTTCTTGGAATCGTGGATTCACGCTTTGTCCGTACTTCGAAATCTGTGTGCGCACCACTGCCGAATTTGGGATAGAAACTTCGCCATCAAGCCGAAGCTGCCGACCAGCCTCAAGGCCTCTGTGTTGAATAACGCTCGAATTGCCGCACTGACGCTCGTGTTGACACATCTCTTGAAGCCTCTGGAAAAGAACCTTAAATTCCATGGCGACTTGGATGCGATGCTGGCGGCCTTTCCGGAAGTGCCTCGATCAAATATGGGGTTCCCTCAAGAAGAGCCGCTATGAGATGCCGGCCCTGCAGCCTTGGCTCAGGCAGCCATCACTCGCTGGATTTAGAAATAATTCTTGGGAACATCAAAATGCCGCTTTCCGCCCACTTGGTCGCTAAGTCACGCATAAGATATTGGCATATAAAGGCTTGTATACATGCAGTGTGCGCGGCACAATTCCATTGCCCCCGGAAACGGCCCGGCAATCCATTGAGTTACGGCGCGTGCCGCTTCTCATAGCGCCATTGCAACATTCACAACCGTCCCTGTTTTCCGGGCTTGATGTTACAATCGGCGGGTATGACACACATTCTGAAAAAGGGCGGGTGCGATGCGCCTGGTTGAGCTGAAGTGCGAGAGCTTTCGGAGCCTGTCGAAGGTGGACTTCAGGCCGCAGCCGGGGATCAATGTCATTCGGGGGTATAACGCCCAGGGCAAGACGACCGTGCTCGAGGCCCTCTTCTTTCTGGCAACGTCGCGCAGCCATCGCACGACGGTCGAGAAGGATCTCGTTCAGGAAGGCAAGGAAGGGTTCCATGCGCGGGCGCTGGTGCAGCGGCACGACCGCGCGGTGACGGTCGAGGCGAGCTGGTGGCGCAACGTGAAACGCTTCAAGGTCAACGGCGTGCCGCAGACGCGCATGAGCGACATCCTGGGCAAGATTGGCGTGGTGATGTCGTCGCCGGAGGATGTGGGGCTTGTGAAAGGCTCCGGCAGCCAGCGCCGGCAGTTCCTGGACATGGCGCTCTCGCAGGTGCTTCCGCGCTACCTCAATGCCCTCCAGCACTATCGGCAGGTCCTCAAGCAGCGGAATCAGCTTTTGCGCAACCCACACGCCGAGGCGGCCCTTCTGGACGTGTGGGACGAGCAATTGGCAACGCACGGGGCGGTGCTCATCGAGGAGCGCACCAAGTACCTCGACCAGCTCGATAAACTCGCCCGGGTGGGCTATGCCCAGATTGCGGAGGAGGAGCGGCTGGATTTGCGCTATCAGCCGGACGTGACCTCGCCGGAAATGCTGGCGGGCGTGCTCCAGCAGGCACGCAATTCGGACCTCCTGCGCGGCACGACCCAGCGCGGACCCCACCGCGACGACTTCGAGTTCATCATCGCCGGCCGCGCCGCGCGCAGCTTCGCATCGCAGGGTCAGCAGCGAACCGCGGCGCTCGCTGTGAAGCTCGCCGATGTCGAGTTGATTCACCAGCGCACCGGGGATTATCCGCTGCTTTTGCTGGACGAGATTCTGTCCGAATTGGATGAAAAAAGGGCCGGCAGATTGTTTACTCATTTGCACCAGGGCGTGCAATGTTTTCTCACCACGGCCAACATGACCAACACCATTCCGTCGGGCGGGCACACTGTAGCCGTGTATCGAATTTCCGGAGGCCGGATTGAAGAAGAGTAAGCTTACGGCGATCGGCAAAATCCTTGACGAGATGAAGCGCTCGACCGAGCTGGGCGAGCAGCTTGAGAAGGCCCGTATCTGGGAGCGCTGGAACGAGTTAGCGGGGCCGCATCTGTCGGCCCACGGGCTGCCCCGGGGGATACGCGACAATGTCTTGTATGTGGAGGCCGAAAGCCCGGTTTGGATGCATCGCTTCGCCCTGCGCAAGTGGGACGTCATCAAGCGAATCAACGCGATGGCGGACCGGGAACTGGTGTCGGATTTGTTCGTCGTTTTGCGCGACGACGAGGCCCCGCAACCCCCTGCCGAATAGCCCCCAAAACCACACCTAAGTAAAATAAAAATCAGCCACTTACGTTGATTTTTGCCCTTCGTTTTGATACAATAACCCGATTTAGTTTTTGCGCCTTTTACAGGACGACTCTCAGAGGGATCTAGCATGGCTGAGCAGACTTATAACGCAAGTTCAATCCAGGTTCTGGAAGGTCTTGCGGCAGTTCGAAAACGGCCCGCGATGTACATAGGTGACACCAGTACGCGGGGCCTACACCACCTGGTGTATGAGATCGTGGACAACAGTATCGACGAAGCCCTTGCGGGCGTTTGTACGCAAGTGGACGTCGTTGTTCATATTGATAATAGTGTTTCCGTCATCGACAATGGACGCGGCATCCCCGTCGAAAACCACCACCAGTTCAAGCGCAAAAGCACGCTCGAAGTGGCGTTGACGATGCTGCACGCCGGCGGTAAGTTCGACAATTCGAGCTACAAGGTGTCGGGCGGTCTGCACGGCGTGGGCGTGTCCTGCGTGAACGCGCTGTCGGAGTGGCTCGAGGCCCAGGTCAAGTACGCCGGCTATGAATACAAGATGACCTTCAAGCGGGGCGTGCCCGACGGCGCCCTCGAGCAGTTGCAGCGCGCCCGCACGACCGGCACGCGCATCACCTTCAAGCCGGACCCTGAGATCTTCGAGGAGACTGTGTTCAATTCTGAGACGCTGCTGGCGCGACTTCGCGAGCTGGCGTTCCTGAACAAGGGCATCAAGATCACCTTCGAAGACGAGCGGACCGAGGGCGAGCCGCTGGTCATGCAGTACAAGGGCGGCATCTGCGAGTATGTGGATTACCTGAACCGCAACAAGTCCGTGCTGCACCGCAAGCCCATCTACCTCGAAGCCAAGAAAGACCTCGTCGAGTGCGAAGTGGCGATGCAGTACACGGAATCGTATTCGGAAACGATCTCGAGCTTCGCGAACAACATCAACACGCACGAGGGCGGCACGCACTTGAGCGGGTTCAAGGCGGCGTTGACGAAGGCCTTGAACGATTACGCGAAGAAGAATTCGGGCTCGAAGAAGGATATCTCGATCTCGGGCGACGACACGCGCGAAGGGTTGACGGGCATCGTTTCGGTGCGCATCCCGAATCCGCAGTTCGAAGGCCAGACGAAGATGAAGTTGGGCAACAGCGAAGTTCAGGGCATCGTGAACTCGCTGGTGTACGACGGGCTCGTCACGTTCTTCGAAGAGAACCCGACGATTGCCAACCGCATCATCCAGAAAAACATCGAAGCGGCCCGTGCCCGCGAGGCGGCGCGCAAGGCGCGCGATCTCACCCGGCGCAAGGGCGCGCTCGATTCGATGGCGCTGCCGGGCAAGCTGGCGGACTGCTCCGAGAAGGACCCGCGGCTCTGCGAACTCTACATCGTCGAGGGTGACTCGGCGGGCGGCTCGGCCAAGCAGGGCCGCGACCGGCGCACGCAGGCCATCCTGCCGTTGCGCGGCAAGATCCTGAACGTCGAAAAGGCGCGCCCGGACAAGATGCTGTCGAACGAGGAAATTCGCAACATCATCACGGCGCTCGGCGTGGGGATCGGCAAGACCGACTTCAAGATCGAGAGTCTGCGTTATCACAAGATCGTGATCATGACCGATGCCGACGTGGACGGCGCGCACATTCGCACGCTGTTGCTGACCTTCTTCTACCGCCAGATGCCGGAACTGATTAAGCGTGGGCATTTGTACATCGCGCAACCGCCGCTGTACCTGGTCAAGAAGGGCAAGAAGATGCGCTACCTCAGCACGGACGAGGAAAAGCAGAAGTTCCTCTTCGAGCTGGCGCTGGATAACTTGACCGTGACCGCGATGGATCCGGACGGCGAACGGGTCGAGGTGAGCCTTAAGAACCTGCTTAGGGCCGTGCGCGGCGCCGAGGAGCGCGACCGCCTGAAGAGCCGCCTGCAGCGCATGTACGGCGTACCCCGGGCATCCATCCTGAAAGCGCTGGAACTGCCGCGTGAAAAGCGTTCGGGCGTCGAGCCGTTGACGCGCTCGGAATGGAAAGAGCTCTTCCCGGCGGGTCTCGAGATCATCGATTCATCGAGGGTGCAGGGCGACCTGCTGGGCGAAAACGGCAACGGCGCGACGCACAAGCCGCCCCGCTTGAAGGATGGCCAGCTCGATCTGGCGTTCCTCAAGTGCCACGACTTCAACGCGCTTCAGGCGCAGGCCGAAGTGCTCGGCGCGGCCGGGTTCGCCCCATTCCGAATCGAGAACGGCGACAAGGAGGTCGTGCTGGAAACGGCCGACCTGCTCGAGCTTCGCACGCACATCCTCGAAGTGGGTGGCAAGGGCGTTGACGTGCAGCGGTATAAGGGCTTGGGCGAAATGAACGCCGACCAGCTCCGCGACACGACCATGGACCCCGCGAAGCGGACCTTCCTGCAGGTGGCCGCCGAGGACGAGACCGCCGCGGACGATATGCTGACGACCCTGATGGGCGACGTCGTAATTCACCGTAAGGAGTTCATTGAGAAGCACGCTTTGGAAGTGCGCAATCTCGATATTTAGGGAGTCCTCGATACTCATGCGCAATCAACATCTTCTGCTGGCTTCCCTGTCCATTTGGGCCGCGTGTGGACTGTGCGCGTGCACATCCGTCGCGCCGCCATTGACAGTGGACGAGCTTGCAGCATTGGACCACCCCTCCGCCGAGGACGCGGCCTGGCTCGATTCGGTCGCCCCGCGCGCACAGGCGTGGTACACGGAGCAGGAAGCGCTCCTTCTGCAACAGGGACGCCAACTCTCACCGGAGGAGATGGAGATTGCGCGTCGGGTGGGTGTACAGACTCCCGAGAAAGTGCGCGTGGTTGTTCTGAAGGAGTTCCCTTTTCCAGGCGACCCGGCGCTGGCGAAAGAACTGAAGTCGCTTGGCTTTGGTTCGCCGCAGGTGGGCGGGTTCACCATGGGATACGCGATACTGGAAAAACCGAAGTTTAAGAAAGAGCGTTGGCTGCTTGCTCATGAACTTGGGCACGTAGGTCAGCGCGAGCGAATGGGCACAGAAGCATTTGTGCGGCGGTACCTGTTGGAAATGCGCAAAGTTGGCTACGTACGGTCGCCACTGGAAGTGGAGGCCAATGCGAAAATGCAGGAAACAATGCCCGAAAACAACTGAAGAGACCGACGGATACTTGTAGCGTGCCTGTTGTAGGCAGCCAACGGTTGCGTTGGAGTTGAAAGAAAGATCAATGGCTAATTCGAGTGAGAAGATTCTACCTATTGCGATTGAACAGGAACTGAAAACGTCGTTCCTGGACTATTCGAT
>JAVEWL010000189.1:0-8612 GCA_034004565.1 FCB group bacterium
TACCGTGGCGGGCACTGCCTCCGTTCAGGGAACCGGCGTTACCCAGCGCACGGTCGTGGTATCCGGTTTGACCGGCGACGGAATCTTCACCATTTCGCTTGCGGCCGGCACAGCGTCGAACTCCCTTGGCGACACCGCCCAGCCCGTGGGAACGAGCGCGACGGTAACCGTCGACAACACGGCGCCTACGGTAAGCATCGGCGCACCTTCGGTCACGGCGACGCAGTCGGGGCCGGTTACCTTTGAGGTGGAATACCAGGGCGCGGACTTTGTGGCGCTTTCCACAGGCGATATCGAACTCATCGCGACGGGCAATGCGACGGCCGTCGTCGACGTATCTGGAAGCGGCATCGGGCCGCGCACCGTCACGTTGAGCAACGTCACGGGCACGGGCACGCTGGCCATTTCGGTCGGTTCGGGCACGGCGCTGGATGCCGTGGGCAACTCGGCGGCGGGCGCGGGCCCCAGCGCCGCGGTGACCGTGCAGAACACCACCTTTGACGCGGCCGACGTGAACCACGATGGCAAACTCAACGCCACGGACGTGCAGTTGGTTATCAACGCCGCCCTCGGAAGAATCGTCATGGGCTTTCCGGACGTTAACGGCGACGGGAAAGTGAACGCGACCGACGTGCAGCGCGTGATTAACGGAGTCCTGGGGAAGGTGTAAAGCAATAACACAATGACAAGCGCGTCGCGAGCAACGGCGGCGCGCTCGTCTGCTCTTGGCGTGAGCCCGTCGGGGGAGAGGGTCGCGTTCTTGGGTAAAGACCAAGCGCTACACCCTGCTGGAGTCTTGTTCCCTCTCCCTGGGGAGAGGGGTCGGGTGAGGGGAGCCCAATGCGCTTGGCTGCACTTGCAGTCCTCGGCTCACCCACACCCCCAAGGCATGAAGCCGCCTTGGGGGTGCCACAAAACCATTTGGGGAGAGGGTTTTACAAAGGTTAAGGGGCCCTCGTCCACTTTGTCCCCTCAGACCCGTTGATCCGCCAGACAAACATCCCCGCTTATGGCTTCGCTCGCCCGCTCAGCGCCGTCACGCGCTCGATGAAAGAGGGTGTCATCGGGAAAGGCCCGGGGTAGCTAATCCACTCCACGTGGCCGTCCATGAACAGCACGCTGCCACCGGGGTCGGCGTGGTTACCGGGCAGTTCCCATAGTACCGGTATCGACGCCTGTATTCGCGCACTCGAAGTGGGATCATTGATGTCGGTGATGAGAAAACGCTCAACACGCTCCTTGAGGCGTTGAATCCGGTCGGTCCCGCCGTTACCGGCACCTTCAGGCACTTCGATATGCTGGTCGTCCGCCGCCGACGGTCCGTTCTGCTCGTACCAGTCGAGGAAGGCCTGGCCCGAGGTTTCGTCGTTTACCACGTAGCCAAGGTAGCAGTAGTTGCCGTTTTCAAGCCGCTTGAGCAACTCGGGGTCCGGGAGCAGTTCGTCAGGGATATCGCTGAGGTCCAGCACGAGCTGTCCGTTGGTCTGGCCGATCAAGGGATAGACGCCCCTGTTTTCGCCCGCGGCCAGCTTGAAGGTAACGCCGAGTTGCTTGAGAACTTCCTGCACGGCCTCGACGCCGGGATCGCCGCCTTCCGGGCGTTGTCGCGTGAAGGGCACCTGCAACAGGATGTCCTTGGCCGGAGCGGTCACGCTCAGTGGCTCCGACAAGACTTTGCGCTTACCCACCTCGACCATCGCCGTAAGAGTCACCGGCCCGGGAACGACGTTCCAACGGAACGAACCGCCGAGAACGCGATGATTCTCGGGCATTCCACGCACCACCTGCACTTCGAGCCACGCGTCGTCCAAGACACCGCCGTCGGCGTCGACAATCGCCCCGTCGATTACGGCATCTTCGGCCCACAGCGGCACGTTCACCTCATCCGAGCGGCCCGCAACGACCTTAACGGTTCGCTCCTCCGGAGGAAGACCGTAGCCGGGCGCGGAAGCCGTTATGCGATACGAGTCGCCGACTACCACCGGTCCTAAGGTGTAGCGGCCTTCACGATTGGTTTCGGTCACCAGGTCCAGACGGTGGTCAAGGTCGCCGTGACGGCTGCACCAGGTTCTAACTTGGGCATACGGCACAGGGTTTCCCTCACGGTCCAGCACGCGCCCACGCAATTCCGTCGCGGGCAGGGCGCAATGCACCGTCACATCGTCCTTCACGCGATGGTCGAACGCCGCGAAACCCAACGTGGACTGCGCCGTATCGTATGCCCAGATGCACTGCGCGCTGAGCGGTACCGAAAGGGCGCCCCCGAACGCATCAACGCCCAACAGCGATACGCTCGGCGATTTGAACCCAGGCTTCAATAACAGCGCCGGAGCCGATACGGGTTCGCCTTGGTTATTCAGCAGAACCACCTTTCGGGTGGAGGCCGCCCCTGCGCCGAAGTAGATAGTGAGTTCCGCGGGACTTCCGTTCTTGCCCGGTCTTACTACCCACGTTGCCGCGTCGGGCGCTTTCAATTCCGGATGCTTCTCCAGAACGCGACTCAGCGTGTGTTCCTCGAGCGAAACGCGCCCGCCCGCAGGCTCCAGCGGCAGCTCAAACGTGCCGTCCATGTTGTTCAGCACGGCAATGCCCATCTTCTCGTCGTCGCTGCCCGCAAGCCGCTCGATTCGGATCAAGAGATCCGGTACGGGGTCGCCGGTTGGAGCAACGACTTTGCCGCGAACGGCGGTATTCTCACTTGCCTCCATTTCCAGGCGGAAGCCGGTCACCGCGCCCGGCTCAACGGTCGCAGTGCCTTTCAAGACCGTGGGATAGCCGGCGGAGATGGTGCATTCGCCAAGCGGCAGGCTTTCCACAAGAACCGAGCCGTCGGGACCGGTCTGGGTCCAGCGCACTTCTCCCTTGCTGTCGCGAACACTGATGGCCACGCCTGCGGCGGACTCGGTGCCGCGCGCGGCCACGACGCGAAGCGCACCGCCCGGAGGCAACACCACCGGGTTCATGAGCCCATCGTCGCCGGCATGGGCCTGAACCTTTCCGTATGCGGGATGGGAAAAGGTATAGTCCCCGCCTAAGGGCAGTTCGAAATTGCCGTTGGCATCGCTGACTACGGGCGTAAGCGGCAGGAGTTCCCTGGGCTTCATCTCCGCGCCAAGCTCGGCAACGGTTACCCCCTCGATGCCCGTGCCTTGTTCGTCAACCACACGGCCTTTCACCGGGACGGCATGGAACAGGCAGACGTCGACCTGCGCGTTCCCCGCTTCGGGCGCGCCATCGACGTAGAAGAACGCGGTCTTGTATCCGGGCGAGAAGACGGTAAATGCGTCTGCGCCCTTGGGCCACTTGCTGGCAAATCGGCCTTCGGCGTCGACCAAGTCGATGGCAAACACCGTCGATTGAACGAACGCAGCTACCTTGGCATTCGCAATTGGCTCATTGTCGGAATTGCGGACGATGCCGCCGAACGTGCGCGATGCCCCTGCCGGAGATGCGGCCGCATCGCTCGCCGGAGAAGCGGGGGCGGTACCTTTCAAAGGCTGCGCAGCGGCGTCCGGCACTTCGGTTGGTTCTGCGGTCGACGGGGCCACCACGCGCGGCGCCGGTTCTGGCGCATCCTTCGGACTGAACAACAGGCCCTCCACGGCGGCGTAGGTAAGCCCTGCGGCAATTAAGATCGCTAAACCCGCCGCCAGCGGCAACCACGGAAAGCGCCGGCGCCGTGGCGCCGCCGGCTTGCAAGCGGCGCGCGGCAGCACTTCCTTGCACAGCGCATCGAACTCCGTCAAAGAGCGATAGACGTCCCCGCAGTCACCGCATACTTCAAGATGTTCGCGAAGGCGCGAGGTCTCGATGGCGGTCAATTCGCCGTCAATCATCCGGGATAGGGATTCGTATTCGCAGCCGGTCATGGGCGGAACTCCTTCAGCTCTTCTTGAAGCCGCTGGCGTATTCGCCAGAGCTTCTGGCTAACGGCCTCTGGGGTGGTTCCGACGGCGTGCGCAATCTCGGCGTAGCGGAGTCCGGCGATGTATTTCAGGGCGAAGACCTCCCGCTGGTCCTCCGGCAGGCGTCCGATGGCTTGCCGCAACTGCTCGCGCAGCTCGGTTCGGACGGCATCGGCGTGCGGCGTTCGGAGGACCGTCGCATCGCGGCTGCCGAAGGGCTCTTCGCGCCGGCGCTTTCGGGCGACGTCGAGGGCCGCGTGGCGCGCGACGCTTACCAGCCAGGGTCCCAGGCGCTCCACGCGATCCAGCGCACCGAAGTTTGCCGTGGCGCGCGTGTAGGCTTCCTGGACGGCGTCTTCGGCCAGGGACGAGTCGCCGAGGACTGCATAGGCGACCGCGTAGAGTGTGCCCGTGTAGCGTTCGCATATTTGGGTAACCGCCGCCGCGTCGCCGGACTTCCATCGCTTGACAAGTAGCGCATCCGTTGTGTCCAAGGGCCCTCTCCCGGGTTAGGCTCTACGTTATAGTCGTTTGGGCGATGGTTTTCTAACGGATTGCGCAGCGCCACCCGTCAGGGCGGGCTTTTTGTAACTCCCCTTTGCAAGGGGAGCTCTCTAACTGGCTGAAGACTCCCATTCGGAAATGGGAGTTACATCTGGAGGTCAGCGCTACAAAAAGCCCCGAATGGGAATTCGGGGTTACATGAAGCGCCGGTAGGCTTCGGGGGTGTCGGTGTCGTCGAGGACGGCGGGGTCGTCGAAGGGGAATTCGAGGAGGGCGCCGGCGTGCCGGACGAGGAGGCCGCGGAGACCGGTGTCGTCGTAGCCGGTGAGGATCTCGGGGATGTAGCCTGCTGAAAAAATCAGGGGGTGACCGCGCCGGCCTTGGTGGATGGGGACGGCAATATCCTTGTCGGAAAGCCGATACGCGTTCAGGAGAGCGTTGATGAGCGCGCGGGTAAGGCCGGGCTGATCGACTGGCGCGACGAGGACGGTGTCGGTCTCGGGGGGCAAGACGCGCAGGCCGCGGCGGACCGACGAAAGCATTCCCTGCCGGTAGTCGACGTTGACGACCGGATGGACGGGATGGGCTTTAAGGACGGCTTGCACACGCTCGGCTTCGTGGCCGAGGACGACATATACGCGGTCCACTTCGCTTGTGAGCAATACCTCGACGAGATGCTCGACTAGGGTCCTGCCACCGAAGGGGAGCAGCGGCTTGGATTGGCCCATGCGGGTCGATTCGCCGGCAGCCAGGAGTATGGCGGCGATCATGCGGGTTGGCCGATGCTGAGGGAGCGGCCGGCGCCGGTGCGTTTGCGCCGGACGGCTACGAGTTCGGCGGCGATACTGGTGGCAATCTCGGGCACGGTTACGGAACCGATATCGAGGCCCATGGGAGAATGAACGCGGGCGAAATCCTCTTCGGTGGCAATGCCGCGTTCGATGAATTGCTTGCGGATGAGCAGGATCTTCCGTTTGCTACCAATCATGCCGAGATATGCGGCGGGCACGTGGATGCAGCGCTCGAGAACGTCGGCATCGTGGCGGTGGCCGCGCGTAACAATGACGATGTAGGTGTCGGCCGCGGCCGGAAACGCCGCGACGGTATCCGCGATGTCGGCGCAGACGGTACGCACGCCTTCCGGGTAGCGTTGCGGGTCGGTGAAAAGGGCGCGGTCGTCGACGACGGTGACTTCGAAGCCGAGGAAGACGCCGAGACGTGCCAGCGCCTGGCCCACGTGGCCGCCCCCGGCAATGAGCAGGCGCGGCGGCGCGACAATGGGCTCGATGGACGCTATGGACAGAGAACTTGCCTCGCGGTAGAGAGGTCGTTCGGTGTCCAGGGAGGCGAGGAGGTCATCTTCGGAAGCCAGTTCTGCGAGATCCGCGCTTTCGCTCTCCCTCACCCATCTTACTTGCACCGTTTCATCCGCCAGGGACGTCAGCAACCAGCCGCGTTCACGGCGCGCCAAGGCTTCCTGGGCAGCTTTCCAAGCGGGGGCGTGTCGCGATGGGAACGGTTCGATGAGGATGCGCACTTTGCCGCCACAGATGAGGCCGTCGTCCCAGCCGTAGTCTTCGTCAAGGCTGAGGTCGAAGGCGAGGGGTTTGCCGTCGTCGAGGGCACGCAGGGCCCGTGCGCGCGATTCGGCTTCGAGGCATCCGCCGCCGAGCGTGCCCCACACCGGGCCGGAGGGTTCGAACAGGGCCATCGCCCCCGATTTCTGCGGCGTGGAACCGGAGGCTTTCAGGACTAGCGCCCAGGCGAAAGGCTTACCATGGGCGATGAGGTCGAGGGCTTTGGTGTAGACGTCCATGCGATGTTCTCGTGGTGGATGGTTGTGCTACGGGCATTGTAGTGGCCTTGAGGTAAGAAGCGCAATCAACCGGGTGATCACCATAGACAGAGATTATGTCCCCAGCAGGCCAACCCGTGCACCCCAGCCACTCTTGACGCCCCCCCCGAGCCCGCTTCAGCGGGCTTTTGTCCTTTGCACCCGCCTTCAGGCGGGGTGGCCAAAGCCGCCTTCTACAAAAGGAGCCGGCTTTAGCCGGACTTCTCCGGCTTTGCTTCAGCTAAAGCAGGATCGAAAAGCCCGGCTGAAGCCGGCTTCCACTTCAAGGCTCACCTTCATTCACCCCAGCTGAAGCAAGGTGCAAAGGTCAAAAGCCCGCTGAAGCGGGCTGGGGGATGCGTCAGCGGTGGCTGGGTGAACTGAGTTTGCATCGGGTGGTTTGCGGTGCTAGGCTTATGCGCGCAGGTTTTCCGGGCCTGCCGTCACACTAGACCAACTATTCGTTTTCTTTGCGCCTCATTTTCGAGGAGTGTACCGCCATGCCTATTGACGATCCCCACGTCGATTCCAACCTCTCCCGCCGCGGATTTCTCAGAACCGTCGGCGCCACCACGGTCGCGAGCGGGCTTGCAACCACGCTCACGCCCATTTCCGAGGCGGCCGCGCAGGAAAGCGCAGCGCCGCTGGGACCCGGCGAGGTACCCATCACGCTCAGCATCAACGGACAGGATCAACAGTTGAACGTGGAGCCGCGGGTGACGCTGCTCGACGCGTTGCGCAACCGTCTCGACCTCACGGGCGCGAAGAAGGTCTGCGATCGAGGCACTTGTGGCGCGTGCACGGTGCTGATGGACGACCTGCCGGTGTACGCGTGTTCGGTGCTCGCCATTGACGCGCAGGGCAAAAAGATCACCACCATTGAAGGCCTCGGCACGCCGGAGCAGATGAGCGCGGTGCAGTCGGCCTTCGTCGAGAACGACGCGCAGCAGTGCGGGTTCTGCACGCCGGGTTTCGTGGTCGGGACCACGGCCTTCCTGAAGGATCATCCCAATCCCACGCCCGAAGATATCCATAACGGGCTCGGCGGGAACCTTTGCCGCTGCGGCACGTATGCGGGCATCAAGCAGGCGGTGCTCGACGCCGCGAAGGCTTCGAAAGGAGGTGCGTGATGGCAGACGCGGCATGGCCTCCCCCCGAGAAGCGCGTGCTGATCGGGCAGCGCATCAACCGCGAGGACGGTCCCGCGAAATCGACCGGCGCGGCGAAGTATGCGTACGACATTCAACGGCCTGGGCTGCTGTGTGCGAAGTGCCTCGGCATTCAGCCAGCGGCGGCGAAAATCAACGGCATCAACGTCGATGAAGCCAGGGCGCTGCCGGGTGTGAAGGCAGTATGGGTTGACGACACTATCGTCGGCCAGAGCACGCAGTACGCGGGCCAGATCATCGCGGCGGTGGCGGCGACGACCGAGGACATCGCGCAGGACGCCCTCGGCAAGATTAGAGTCGATTTCACGGCGCAGCCGCACAACGTTATCGACAACGATCCGGCCAAGGCCGCAGGCGAGGCGAAGAAGGAAGAAACCGCCGGCGTCGAGGCCGCATTGGGCGGCGCCGAGGTCCTTAGCGAAGGGTATTACGGAATCCCCGCCATCACGCATTGCTGCCTCGAACCGCACGGGCAAACCTGCGAGGTGAAGAACGGCGAGCTTAACATTTGGCCCTCCACGCAGAACGTCTCGCGCTACGCGGGCTCGCTGGGCTACACGGCCAACCTGCCGGAGAACAAGATCCACGTCGATTGCCAGTACATGGGCGGCGGGTTCGGATCGAAGTTCGGTGCGGACAAGTGGGGCGACATCTCCATCAAGCTGTCGGAAGAGGCGAAGGCGCCGGTAAAACTCCTGCTCGAGCGCGACCTCGAAATGATGGTCGCGGGGAACCGTCCGTCGGCGTATTCGAAGATCCGCATCGCCGCCAAAAAGGACGGCACCGTGACGGCGTGGGAATCGACCACGGTGGGATCGAGCGGCCCGGGCGAGTACGGCGGGCCTCCCCTCCCCTACGTATTCACGAAGATCCCCGAGAAGCGCACGGTCATGCACTCGGTCAAGACGAACCGCGGACCCTCGCGGGCGTGGCGCGCGCCAAACCATCCGCAGGCCTGCTTCCTGACCATGTCGGCCATGGCCGATCTCGCGGCGAAGCTCGGGATGGATGAGCTGGCCTTCTTCAAGCAAGCCGCTGACCTAACGGATCGCGCGGAGGTCTATCGCGAGCAACTCGATATCGCGGCCGAGATGATCGGCTACGCGGGCAAGGCCCATTTGCGCGGCCAATCGGGCGACGGTCCGATCAAACGCGGGCTTGGAATCTCGATGCACACGTGGGGCGGACGCGGCCACAATT
>JAVEWL010000190.1:0-8594 GCA_034004565.1 FCB group bacterium
GGGTTGGCTTCATTATGGACGTTTTTGTGCCGAAGGGCGACAAGAACGGCCTGGGCGTGGTCGATGTGGTCAGCGGGGCGTGGCACAGCGACCGCGGCAAGATCGGCGACCACATGAAGGCGGGCATCTACGACGTCTTTTGTGAGCGCGGGTACACCGTGTTCGGCGTGCGGCCCGGGTCGGTGACCAAGTTCACGGCCTCGGAAATGGTTGAGCACGTCAAGAGCGGCATTCGCTACGTGAAACTGCATGCGGCGGAGTACGGTGTGGACCCCAACCAGTTGACCCTGGTCGGCGCGTCCGCGGGCGGGCATTTGGCAACGCTGACCGCGCTGACGGCGGAACCCGGTAAGGCCGATGCCAAGGATCCGAAGGATCGGCTGGATACAACGGTGAAGGTTGTAACGGTGTTCTTTCCTCCGACGGATTTCCTCGATTGGGACGGAAAGCCAATGACGCTGCGCGCCCGTGCCGGATTGTTTGTGAACAATCCGGACAAGGTAACGGACGAAGAGCTTACCGAAGCGGCCAGGAAGGTCTCCCCCGCTCTCCTCGTCGGCGAGCAGCCGTTGCCGCCGTTCCTGCTGATCCATGGCGATGCGGATCCGCTTGTGCCGCTGCAGCAGTCGCAGAAGTTCGTGGATGCCGTAAAGGCCGCGGGCGGGTCGGCGGAGCTTATCGTGAAGCCGGGCGGACAACACCCCTGGCCGACGATTCGCGAGGAAGTGGCCGTCATGGCGGACTGGGTGGCGAAGCACGTCGACGCGCCCGCGAAGAAATAGCTGCGTTGAGAATTGGATAGCCGGGCAGGGCCTGAAGGGGTTCTGTCCGGTTTTTTATGGGCCGGATGAGAGCCCCATAAGACCCATAAGCCTCATTTGAGGGGGCTTTCGGATTATTCCTACGGGGCCGGCGGCGTGGGTTCCGGTTTCTGGAAATGGGGTGCTGGGCTGTAGGGAGCGACGTCGAGGCGCATGAACTTTGCGTCGCCGGAGCCGGCCTTGAACGTAAATCGGCCCGGGCGGGTAAACGCCACGGGTAGCCAGTGGGTGCCCGGAGTCACGGCGTGGGTTTCGGAGCCGTCGCCCAGGGAAAGTTCGACCGTGCCCGCGGTTTCGCATTGAACTTGGGCGAAGGCGAGTCCGGCTTTGCCGCGCGGGAAGCCGCTTACCGAAATCCCAAAAGCGAGGCTGCGGCCGCCGGGGCGCTGGTAGTAGATTCCCTGCTCTTCTATCAGGGCCGGTTCGCCCAGGCACAAGACCGACTGGCGCTCTTCGGGGTTCATGGTGCTGGCGCGGAATACGAGGTCGGCCATTTGGCCTGCGTAGCCGGTGACGTCGATAGCGCGGAAGGCCCACTTCTGTTCCGTCACTTCTTCGGCATGAATGACGCTTTCGCCGTAGGTTACGGTGAGGGTCAAGGGCGTCGGCTTGGCTTCGCCTTCAGGCGGCGCGATGGGATCCGCAAGACCGGCTCGGAACAGCAGGAACGCGCGGGGCCATTCGCCCATGACTGGCCGAATCATGACTGCGGGGAAGGAGGCTGTGGCCTGCTGCAGGCCCTCGGGATGCAGGCTTAGCGACGCGAAGGACTCTCCCCCCACCTGCGCCGGGCCCCAGGAAAGCTGGATAGGCGGCATCGGCGGCTCGGGGGGCGGCGGCACGCCCGGCACACTCTCGACCGGCAACGTGGGCGATTCCGCCGGGGGCGGAGGCAATGGCATTGGCTCGGCCGGAGGAGCCGAAACCGGCACAATTCCGTCCGGGGGCACGACAGGAGTCATCTCACCCGTCACGCCGGGCAGTGTGATACCGGCCGGTGGCGCCAGGAAGTCGTATTGCACTTCCACATAACGCGGAATCGGCTCCTTGAACAGGCCTTCGGGCTCCGGCTGGCCAAACGGCGCGTCGGCACCCGTCACCAGCGCCAACGCGCACACCACTGCGGCGATTCCCATGCGTATTCCCTCGCGTTCCGGTGCGCTATCCTCGGTTGCGGCACTATAGTAACGCAAGTGAGGCCGCGCCGCACTATCCACCGCAGCAATTATGCGCTCTGAATGATGAATTATGAATGAAGAGATAGTTGCCCGGTCCCAGTCTTCATTCACAATCATTTACCATTCATAATTGGATTCCCGCGTGCTATTATCGTACCTGCGTGAAAGGAAACATGGACGTGACCGAAGGCGATTCGCAAGGAATGGCGCGGCGGGCCGAACCGGTGGCCGCCTGGCCCGATGCGCCTCGCCTGCGCCCCGAAATGCCGTTGCCGGCGTATCGTTTTGTGCCGGGGTGGAATGCGCATCCAACCGAATCGCCGGAGGGGCATTCGTACGGCAAATCGCAGCAGGTATCCCGCCTGGTTCCCGAGCGCTGGCGGGAAAACGACGACTATCTGTACGGTATCGATTTGTATCACCGGGGGTATTATTGGGAAGCGCACGAAGCCTGGGAGGGGCTCTGGCGGCAGACGTCCCGGGATTCGTGCGAGGGGCTCTTTCTCCAGGGCCTGATTCTGAACAGCGCGGCACAATTAAAGATCCATCTGGGTTCAACGAGGGGAGCGCGTTCGTTGAGCCGGTCCGCGGAGGAGCGCCTGGTACGGGTGCTGGCTTCGGGCCGGTGCGAGCGTGGGGACTGCTTCATGGGCCTCAACGTGTCGGACCTGCTCACGACGCTGCGTGTGCACTACGGGCCCCTGTGGGAAAGCGCGGGCAACTGTGAAATTCGACTCCAGGGAAGGCCGCCATTGCTCCTGCCCGCCGGTTTTGACCGGTGACCGCAATAGAGCCGTGGCCGTGAAAAGGAGAGCATCCATGCGCGTCGTCTTGTCTATGGTTATTGGAATTCTTGCCGCGTCGTGCGCGTTCGCGGCCGATCCCTGGGCGCCGTCGGCACACATTCCGCCGCTGGCCAAGAGCACGCTGGATGCCACCTTGTACCCCATTCCGCAGGCGCAGGTGGCCGAGTATCTGACCCAACTTGCGGGTGCGCGGACGTATTGGACTTTCGCGGGCAAGACGCTCGACCTGAAGGCTGCGGCCGCCGCGGACCCGAACAAGATGTTGACCATCGGCGAAGGACTCGCCGTCGATCTCGGTCCGGAAGCGCTGTTCCAGGCGCCGTTCACGGACGGCAACTACCAGGTTTTCCTGGGCGCGGTGACTTCGGTGGACGCGCGCGAACTTCGGTTGCAGGTGGACCTCTCGGCGCTGGCGGACGACGAGGAACTGTGGCTCATCGACCCGGTGGGGCAGCGGCCCTTCGGTCCCTACTCGCGCGCCGACCACATTGCGGAAGGCCGTTGGCTGCCGACGGTCGAGGGGGACACGGCGGTGATCATGGTGCGCTCGCAGCGCACGGATCTCCCACAGGTGCGGGTCGTGATGCTTTCGCACTTTTTCATCGGCGTCGAAGAACTGAAAGAGCTCAGTTGCAACGTCAGCGTCGCCTGCGAAACCAATGCCGACGTTCAGGAGGTTTCGTCGGGGGTGGGGATGATGGTGGTGCCCACGAGCGGGGGCGACTCGGCCTTGTGCTCGGGGACGCTCATCAACAATCCCGATACGGTCGATTTCGAGCCGTATTACATCACCGCGAACCACTGCGTGCCGGGCGTGGCCACCGCGGCGCAGGTCGATATCATCTGGGATTTCCGGCGCGCGTCGTGCGGCTCGACCTCGACGCCCTCCTTGTCTTCCCTGCCCCGCAGCAGCGGACAGAGCATCCTCGCCACGAGCGACACCTTTGACTGCACGCTCATGCAGTTGGACGGGGTGCCGGTGGGTACGTATGGGCGCACCTACGTGGGCTGGGATGCCTCTCTACCGCTGATTGGCGACGATTGCGTCGTCCTGCACCACCCGGACGGCGCCTACATGCGCATCTCGTACGCGGATATCATCCGCACGGGCACGACGACCGCCTCTCTGGGTTACATCGGCCAGACGGAGGTGCAGTATCCCATCGGCGTGACCGAGGGAGGCTCTTCGGGCAGCGCGCTCCTTTCCGTAAAGAACGACTACGCGATCATCGGCACCTTGAGCAACGGTCCCTATCACACCTGCGGCGTCGACCGGTCCGAGAACACGGACAAGTTCTCGTCGTTCCGCCGTTTCTACTTCGGCACGGCCGCGCGGAACTACCTCGAAGGCTCGGTAGTCGAGCCGCAGTGCCCGAGCGTGGAGGCGCTCAAGGACAATCCGAAGGCCCTGGCGAGCCTTCGCGAGACCCGTGACAAGGTGCTGGTAACCTCGCCCGCCGGCCGGCTGTTCGTCCAGGCCTACTACTTCAGCGCGCCAACGCTGGCCGATTGGGTGCGGCGGTCCGGCGAGTTCCGGCAGGCGTTCGGTGCTGTTGCAAGTGCCACGGCACAGGTAGCGGAGTACGCTTTCAAGAAGTAACCGCGAAATAAAGACAGGTAACGCCCGGCCTCTGTGCCGGGCGTGCCTATTCCTGGGGACGATGGACGAAATGGACCTGATGGACGAAGACAGACATCAGACCCATTTCAGACCCTAAACCCTGGACCCTGGACCCTTAATTCTCTCCTTGGTTGCGGCCCCATCCCATCGAAGGTATAATACTCCTTTCGCCTGAGCGCAGGTGCCAGGCGTTTATTGCCAAACAAGGGGGCTCTTCCGTAAACCCCGAAGAGGTCTAGTCAGGCGTCATGACAAAAAAGTTGATGGTCATCCCGGAGGAAGTGCGGCGTAGTGAAACCCTGGATTTGGGGCAGATCCCGGTCAATTCCTACAACCGCACCCTGAAGCAGGAACTCAAGAGTAATTCGAGCGTCACGCCCGCCAGCGCGTTGCGGATCTTCCGCGACATGATGTTGATCCGCGAGTTCGAGAACATGCTCGACGCGATCAAGAAGCTGGGCGTCTACGAAGGCATCGAATACAAGCACGCGGGCCCCGCGCATCTGTCCATCGGACAGGAAGGCGCCGCGGTCGGCGAGTGCTTCCACCTCACCGTCGATGACCACATTTACGGCAGCCACCGCAGCCACGGCGAGATCATCGCGAAGGGCCTCCGGGCCGTCCAGGATCTCAAGGGCGGCGCGCTCGACGCCATCATGCACGACTACTTCGGCGGCACGATCCTCAAGATCGTCGAGCAGAATGAAAAGAATTTCGAAGCCCTGCGCGTCAACGGCAAGGGCAACGGCAAGGCCGCTTTCGCTTCCGACGAGGCCGAGGAACTCGGCGTCGACTTCCTCCTCTACGGCCTGCTCGCGGAAGTCTTCGCGCGCGAAACCGGCTTCAACAAGGGCATGGGCGGCTCGATGCACGCCTTCTTCATGCCCTTCGGCATCTATCCCAACAACGCCATCGTGGGCGGCAGCGGCGACGTGGCCGTCGGTTCGGCGTTGTTCAAGAAGGTCCTCAAGGCCAAGGGCATTGCCGTTGCCAACATCGGCGACGCCTCCCTCGGCTGCGGTCCCGTGTGGGAAGGCATGGCCTTCGCCAACATGGCCCAGTTCTCCGAGCTCTGGGAAGGCGAATACAAGGGCGGCCTGCCGCTCATCTTCAATTTCATGAACAACTTCTACGGCATGGGCGGACAGCCCATCGGCGAAACGATGGGCTTCGAGCACATCGCCCGCGCCGCCGCCGGCCTGAGCAAAGACAACATGCACGCGGAATGCGTCGACGGCAACAACCCGCTCGCCGTCGCAGACGCCTACAGCCGCAAGCGCACGCTCATCGACGAAGGACACGGCCCGGTCTTCCTGGAAGTCATCTGCTACCGCCAGACCGGCCATTCGCCCAGCGACCAGTCGTCCTACCGCGAGCGCGAAGAGATCGAGATGTGGCGCAAGGTCGACCCCATCGTCGAATTCGGCGCCAAGCTCGTCGAAGCGGGCGTCGCCGGCGAGGCCGAACTCCAGCAGATCGCCGAATACGCCACGCGCAAGGTCACCAAGGCCTGCCGTCTCGCGACGAACATGGACCTGTCGCCGCGCATGATATTGACGCCGCGCACCGGCCTCGCGCCGCTGATGTTCTCGAACGAAATCGAGACCACGCTCCCCGGCCTGCGCAGTCCGAGCGACGTTTCCATGCCGCTCGAGGAAAACCCGCGCGTCAAGCAGATCGCCAAGAAATCGCGCAAGGGCCTCGACGAGAACGGCAACGTGCTCAAGGAAGCCCGCGCGGTCAGCTATCGCGACGCCGAGTTTGAAGCCATCGCGCACCACTTCTACAACGACTACCGCCTGGTGGCGTATGGTGAAGAGAACCGCGATTGGGGCGGCGCGTTCGCCGTCTACCGCGGCCTCACCGAGGCGCTGCCGTACCACCGCCTGTTCAACTCGCCCATCTCCGAAGGCGCCATCGTCGGCACGGCGGTCGGCTATGCCCTCGAAGGCGGCCGCGCGTTGGTCGAGCTGATGTACTGCGACTTCATGGGCCGCGCCGGCGACGAAATCTTCAACCAGCTCTCGAAGTGGCAGGCGATGTCGGGCGGCTACTGCCGCATGCCGGTCGTCCTGCGCGTCTCCGTGGGCAGCAAGTATGGCGCGCAGCATTCCCAGGACTGGACCGCTCTTTGCGCGCACATCCCGGGCCTGAAGGTCGTGTTCCCGGCGACACCCTACGACGCCAAGGGCATGATGGCGACGGCCCTCAGCGGCAACGATCCGGTGGTGTTCTTCGAGAGCCAGCGCACCTACGACCAGACCGAAATCCTGCACCCGCAGGGCGTGCCTGCGGAATACTACCGCGTACCCATCGGCGAGCCCGTGGTCATCAAGGAAGGCACAGACCTCACCATCATGACCTACGGCGCGACCCTCTACCGCGCGATGGACGCCGCCAAGCGTTTCGAGTCCGAATTCGGCATCTCCGTCGAGGTCATCGACGGCCGCAGCTTGGTGCCCTTCGACTACGAGATCCTGCTGAAGTCCGTCAAGAAGACCGGCAAGCTCATCCTCTCGAGCGACGCATGTGAGCGCGGCAGCTACCTGAACACCATCGCCGCCAACGTCATGCAGACGGCCTTCGACTCCCTCGACGCGCCCGTATGCATCGTCGGCGCAAAGGACTGGATCGTGCCGCCGGCCGAGCTCGAAGACGACTACTATCCGCAGCCCGCGTGGATCCTCGACGCGTACCACCAGCAGATCAAGCCGCTGCCCGGCTACTCGCCGACCAGCAACCGCACGCCCGAAGAGTTCCTCGACCTCTCCAAGTACGGCGTGAAATAGTCCCACTCAAACACCAACGGCTCGGGAGTTCATCGCTTCCGAGCCGTTGACTCTTATTGGGGCCAGCCCACACCCTCGATGCAGACTTCAGACCGACACTTCTTCAATTGCTACTTGTTATCTATACAACTCCTCTTGACTGTTACCATTTGCCTGCACTATCATGAAATCCCAATAGGTGCGAATAAACTCTTTTGAGGGTGAAGTCTCGCACCGTGGGCCCCGCAAGAGAAGGATTCTCCACATGAGTAAGCCTCGCAAATCTGAGGAAGCGAAGCCAATCTGTTTTGTAATAATGCCATACACTTCCCCGCTGGACAAACGATATAGAGCCAACCATTTCGCCAATGTATTCGGAAATCTTATTGAACCAGCATGCACTGCGGCTGGGTATAAGTGCGTAATCGAGAAGGAAGAGAGACATTCCCGTCTCATCTTAATAAACATACTCCGGCGTATTGAAGAAGCCGATGTCATTCTTTGCGACCTCTCCACGAATAACGCCAACGTCTACCTTGAACTTGGGTGGGTCCTTCGTCAAGGCCATAAGAACCTTGTCCTCATTACCGACCATCTGACCTCAGTGAAATTCGACGTTGGCGGCCTCAAGTCGAGCCTCAATTACGGCTTGGAGGATCTGGAGCAGCCTCGCGTTAAGGAGGTAGTGGCGAAGCTCTCAGAGGCACTCAAGGAGGCAAGTCTTCCAGAAGTCCTTGAACATGTCGGCACGGCAAAGACTATCAGCCTGATCCAGCAAAGCACATCCGGCATCGACACCAAGCTCAGCGCGCTGCTAGACACCACAAAGCAGTTCTTAAGCTCGTTCGGCGACTCAATAGGCCATACTCTGGACGCAACTATTACGAGGGAACTGCGAAATTATAAGGAAAAACGTGGAGTCGGAATGCCTAAGCTGGATCCAGACTGGTCCGTAATGGCGATACGCGCCGTTGCCGCGGCGTGGCACAGTTCCGTTCACGCGCACAAGAATCTGTTGCTCGAGTCGCTCAAGACCTCCCCTCCTCATGAATTTGCGGCAAGCTACATCCTGAATCAGCTTTGCACCAATCTCTCAGAAGGATTGCGGAAGTTTTTTAGGGATGAATACAGGTTTCGCACTTGCATGAAGGCGTTCTGCTCTCCTGAGCGCGTATTCACGATTGCACGCGATGCCGGAGCTCGAACAACCCTGGCCAGTGACCGCGCATCTTCAACGGAGAAGAAAGGTCTGGTCGTTTGCGACAACTCTGACTTCCATCACTTCATGCTTTCGAGGGACAACAATGTTTTCGCCTGCGATACGTTGTGTCTGTTACGGAATTACAGAAACTCTTCCGTGGGTTGGCGCAAACGATATAATGCCACTATGTCTGTACCTG
>JAVEWL010000191.1:0-8581 GCA_034004565.1 FCB group bacterium
GCCGCAGTTTCCACTTCCCGCTGCGCACCGCCTGCAATCCCTCCTGCGCGTAGTAATAAAAGACATCATAGGGACTCACCGCCCCCGCCGCGCCCGTCATCAGCGGAAGAATGTCATGCCCGACAATCACCCGATCCGTCGGCGCCGACCCGCCCGCCACTTGCGCAAACGTCGGCAGGATATCCATCGCCGTCGCAAACTCTCCGCACACGCTTCCCGCCGGAATTATCCCCGGCCACCGCATCACGCACGGCTCACGCATCCCGCCCTCATACGTCGACCCCTTCCCGTTGCGCAGCGGCGCCGCAAACCCGCTGTCCTCGCCCCGCGCCAGCCAAGGCCCGTTGTCCGCCGTATACACCACCAGCGTGTCGCGCGCCAGCCCCAGCTCGTCCAGCGTATCCAGCACTCGGCCCACGCTCCAGTCGATATTCTCGATCACATCCCCGTACAACCCACCCTTCGACTTCCCGCGGAACCGTTCCGCCGCATGCAGCGGCACGTGCGGCATGTTGTGCGCCAGGTACAGAAAGAAAGGCTCATCCTTGTGCGCCCGGATGAACCTCACCGCCTCCTCCGCATAGCGATCCGTGAGTGTATCCTGCTCGACCTCCGGCTCGATCACCTCCTCATCGCGCATCAAACACGCCGGCACCATATCGTTGCTGTACGGAATCCCGAAATAGCTGTCGAACCCATGCCGCGTCGGCAGGAACGGCGGCAGATGCCCCAAATGCCACTTCCCCACGCAGCCCGTCGCGTATCCCTGTCCCTTCATAATCTCCGCAACCGTCACCTCGTTCGCATTAATCCCCGTCGTCGACTTCGGATTCAGCACCCGCGGCATCCCCACCCGCTGCGCATAGCACCCCGTCATCAACGACGCCCGCGACGGCGTACACACCGGCGACGATGAATGAAAGTCCGTGAACCGCACCCCCTGCGCCGCCATCCGATCAATGTTCGGCGTGGCAAACTGAGTCGCCCCGAAGCACCCCAAATCGGCGTACCCCTGGTCGTCGGTGAATATCACAATAAAGTTAGGCTTTCGCTTCGCCGAAGTCCCGCCCGCTGCCGTCGCACACCCCGCCGCCGCCAACGCCCCCGCCGCCGCACACTTCAAAAACGTCCGCCGTTCCATAATGCCGCCTCCCCGTGGTTTGACCGCTTTCCATCCCAAGTATATTCTAGTGCTTTCTCAGTCTTCTAATGGCGGATGGGTTGCCGCGGGTAGCTTCTCACTGGGTGGCACCTTCAAGTCACGTGACGCAGTCGCGTGGCTTGTGGGTGGGGGCAATGCGAAAGATCGCCCCCTCACCCCAACCCTCTCCCCCGATGGGGGAGAGGGGGACAGAACGGCCACTGGACTTGGTGGGCAGGGTGGATCGGGTGGACTTGCCCCCTCTCCCCCATCGGGGGAGAGGGTTGGGGTGAGGGGGCGATCTTTCGCATTGCCCCCACCCACAAGCCACGCGACTGCGTCACGTGACTTGAAGGTGCCACACGGAATAGAAGGTTGACGCATTACCAGAGTTTCTCATATGACGGTCCCACACAAAAGGAGCAAAACATGCGCGCACGTTGGGAGGTCATCCTTCTTTCCCTTGCGATCCTCACGGTCCAATCAGCCTGCCAGCACGTTTCCCACTCCCTCGCGTCGCCCCCGTCACACTCCGCCGTGGTTGTAGTCCTCGACGGATTCCGTCCCGACTACGTCTCCCGCGAAAACACGCCCAACATTTTCGCCATCGCCCAGGAAGGCGTCGTCTGCACGAACCACCACGCCGCCTTTCCCAGCGTCACGCGCGTCAACTCCGCCACCATCGCCACCGGCTGCTATCCCGGTCGTCACGGCCTCCTCGGTAACACCATCTACTTTCCCGAGATCGATCCCGCAAAAGGCCTCAGCGCCGCCAACGCCAAAAACCTCATGGACATCGAGAAAACCACCGGCGGCCACCTCCTGACCATCCCTTCGCTTGGTGAACGCCTCCAGGCCGCCGGCAAGAAGATCTTCGTCGCCAGCTCCGGCTCAGGCGGTTCCGCTACGCTCGTAAACCACAAATACCTCGGCGGCGGCGTCGCCAACGTCGACGTCATCGAGCCCGCCTCTCTGCGCGGCCTCGTGACATCCAAAATCGGTCCCGTACCCGCCGAAGCTGCGCCCAACATCGCGCAGAACCGCTGGGCCGTCGACGCCTACCTCAAGGTAGCCCTGCCCGAAATCGCGCCCGACCTCAGCATCATCTGGCTCTCCGACCCCGACCATACCGCGCACGGAGCCGGCATCGGCGCCCCCAAAACCATGGACAGCATCAAAACCGTCGACGCCGAAGTCGGCCGCATCGCCAAGGCCCTGCGCGACCGCGACACCGACCTCTTCATCATGTCCGACCACGGCTTTTCCACCTACACCGGCGGCTCGAGCCTCACGGAAACCCTCGTGAGCGCCAACCTCAAGGAGAGCAAGGATTCCGAAGACGTCGTGATCGTCGGAGGCGCCATCTACGTCCGGAAGGACGGGTATACGCGTCCCGACGAGGGCCCCCAACCGCATCCCGCCGAGGCCGTTCAAGACAACGTGCAACCCGGCCCCGGCGATCTGATCGACATCGACAGAAAGCCCCTCCCCGGAGAGGTCGTGGTGAAGGTTGTCGACAAACAGTCGCACATCATCGACATCGTCCGCGCACTCCAATCCGACCCGAAGATGGGCGCCATCTTCACCCGAGCCGCCGCCCCCGGAAGCCCCTTCGGCATCGCCCCCGGAACCCTCTCGCTCGAACTCATCCACGTCGACCACGACCGCGCCCCCGACAACCTCGTCTCCGAAGCCTGGACCGACGCCAAGAACGAGTTCGGCTACCCCGGCGCCACCGCCGACAGCGGCACCGCCGGCCACGGCAGTTCCAGCCCCTACGACATCCACGCCACCCTCATCGCCACGGGTCCACACATCCGTAACGGCGCCGTCAGCGACCTGCCCACCGGCCAGATCGACCTCGCGCCGACCCTGTGCCACCTCCTCGGCATCACCCCCGCCGAAGGCATGGACGGCAGAGTCCTGACCGAGCTCTTCCCCAACTCCACCGACGCCCCGAAAGCCGTCCAAACCACCCAACGCACCAGCACCCCCGGCGGCGCCTACAAACTCGAAGCCACCATCACCACCGTCGGCGCGACCCAATACCTCGACCAAGCCAAAGCAATCCGGTAGGCAGTACGAGAAATGGAGTCTGGAGACCTACAACAGACGTGAGTTCCCGCAGGCTCACATTGGCATTCTTTTGCCAGCCCGCTTCAGCGGGCTTTTGTCCTTTGCCCCCGGCTTCAGCCGGGGGGCCAGCAATCACTTACAATTATGAGCCGGCTTTAGCCGGACTTCTCGGGCTTGGCTTCAGCCTTGGCAGCTAAAGCAGGATCGATAAGCCCGGCTGAAGCCGGCTCCTGCTGAAACACCAAAGCCTCACCCCCCGGCTGAAGCCGGGGGCAAAGGACAAAAGCCCGCTGAAGCGGGCTGTCATGGTTTGCTGAATCAGGTTTATCAGGGCCGACCTCATCCCCTGTGGCCCCTCACCCTACTTCACCAGCGCCTCCAACACTTCCCGCCGCGCCGCATCCGCTGTCCCGCGGTCCAGCGCATCCCGCCACTGGAACGACGCCAACCGTCCTCCGTCACATACCCGCTTCACCACGTCCTCCAACAACGCCTCCGCGCCGCCCTTCTTCCGCAGCATCAGCAGGTACTCATAATCCTCAATCCCTTCCCGGCAAGCCTCCATGTGCTTCCCGGTCACCACCGACGTCTCATCGATGAACTCCGGCGCATAACCTGGCCGTTCCAGCGCATACTCGTTCCACGACGGCTGACCGCCCGCATCGCCGAACGCCCAGAAATACGACGCCGTTGCCCCGTACCGGAAACAATCCCACGCCTGCAACCGGTGATAGCTGTAGGGATCCAGATTCCGCACCGGTCCGCTGCACGAATAAAACTCCAGCGCCGTTCCCCGCGCAATCGGGTCCGTGAATAGCTTGCGATATTCATCCGTCCCAGCCAAAAACAGCGGACGATTCGGACACAGCGAATCGCACAACGCCAGCATCTCCGCATCCGCGCCCGAAGACTCGTGGAAAATCGGATCCTCCCACACCCGCAATCCCGTTTTCGCGTCGCGCAGCGCCTTCGCCCACGCCTTGATGATCGCCTGCGGCTCCGGCGTCGAAGGTTCGTCCACCAGCAACAGCCCGAACTGCTCCGGCTCGATCCCCTTCGACCGCGCATGCTCCGCCCAGAACGTTCCCCAGGCCTGCACCGCGCGGTCGAACTCCGGCGTACCCATCTTGAACCCCGCGATCGCATCGCCCACCGCCGGAAACACCAGGTACTGCCGCGCACCCGGCCACCGCGCCACCCACGCATCAAAATGCGCCGTATCCGGCGGCGACGTCATCGCCCCGCCCGCGTCGTACTGCCCATACGTCAGCACCGCCGGGCTGCCCCAGGGCGAATCCACCCAATACTCCCGCAGAAACGCCACCAATGCTTCGCGATTATCTGGGCCCATGTCGTAATGCTTCGGATTGTCCGTATAGTCCCACCCACCGAAGTGCAGCGAAGGCCGCTCCGGAAACTCCAGCGGATACACCTGCAACGAAACCGGCACCTCCGCGCTCGCGTCCCCGTCGATCAGCACCTTGCCCGCGTACGTCCCCGCCTCCAGCGACACCGGATGAAACGTCAGCCACACCTGCCGCGTCATCCCCGCCGGAATCCGAATCACATAGCCATCGTCCCGCCGTTCCGCATCCGGCAGTGCCGCCGCCACCGGGTCGCCATTGAACGTGCCCGTCCACGCCACCTCGTGTATGCGCAGATACTCCGGCATCGCCCCGCCCGGCAGCCCCTCGAAGCGCAGCGTCAACGTCATCGCCCGCTCCGATGCATTGCTCAGGTTGAACGCCCCTGCGCGGTACTCCTTCCGCATCGCGAAGATCTCAACCGCCGCCGCGCGCCCCTTATTCGGATCCGCCAGGTGCGACAACGCATCCCACAACCCCGACTGCCACACCGTCAACGGCTGCAACCCCGCCAGACGCCACCGTTCCGCCTGCACCGCCAGAATCCGCTCGTGCAGCGCATTCAACGGCAGCACCGCGCGAAACCCCTCCGCCGGCCTCAAATCCGCCGCCGCAGTCTCCTTATCCAGTGCGTCCAGCGACACCGTCAACGCCGTCTTCCGCTCCGCATCGATCGAGGCCGAAGCCACCCGCTCCCGAATCGCCGTCACGTCCTTCAGCAACTGCTCCCGAATGCGGTACTCCACCATCGACTGCACAAACACGTCGCGAGGCTTCCCCAGCACCGGCCCCGGCAACGCTTCACCCAGCCACGCCGGGTCACCCGCATACACCTCGATCTCATCACAAAAAAAGAACGGTTCCGCCGCCACCACCAACGCCACATATCGCCCGTGCGCCCGCAGTGTATCGCAGACATACCGGTGCGTCGCATACCCCTCCGCCGGCGCCGTCCCGCCCATCTTCACCAAATCACCCAGCGCGCGATACTGCCCCGGCTCATCCGCCACCAGCACATCAATCGTCTCCGGCCAACGCACCCCGGCCACCCCCGCCGCCGTATTCACGGACACCCCCGAAATCGCCTCCACCTTCCCCAAATCAATCTCGATCACGATCGGCTTCACGCCACCCCAACCCACCGTCGAAGCCTGCGTCCAGAAATGCCCCTCGGTATACACCCCATCCGTCAACTGCACGGCATCCCCCGCCTCCGTGCAATGCTCGTACGCCGGCGCCGGCTCCAACACATACGCCTTCCCCAACGCAACATTCCCCGCCCCCATCGCCACCGCCAACCAAATCAACAAGCCGCTCATAGCACCCATCTCCCATCATTCGTGCTCGTGCTCGTAATCCTACTTGAGAATACCCCGTCCCGTCCTCAACCCCAATCAAATTCTCTGCGATCTTTGCGTTCTTTCGCGGCCAATCAAGGTTTTCGTACATCCTTTCAGATGCTTGTAAATCCCACGTTATCAGCTACTTATATCAGCATTCTCCGCCTGTTGACACCCCATCCCTCCGTGCTATAATTGAAATTGGCGGGAGTTGTAAAGGATTTCCCCGCTTGGGTACCACCAACTCGCAAGGATGCTGACCGTGTCGACCCTGGACGTAAAATGCTTCGTCGACTACCTCGAAGGCGAACGCGGTTTTTCGCCGCACACCCTCCGTGCCTACCTGAACGATCTCGATCAGTTCTGCGACTATCTCCAGCACGGTCCGCAGTCCTTCCAGCGTAACGCCGATCGCCCAACCGTCAACATCGAATCCCTGTGACGCGCCACACGCAACGACGTACGCGCCTTCCTCGGACATCACCAGACCACCGGCTCGTCCCCGCGCACTGCCGCCCGCAAGCTCGCCGCCATTCGCGCGGCCTATAAATTCTTCGTGCGCATGGGCGACCTGCCCGAGAACCCCGCGAAGGCCGTCAAATCGCCCAAGCTCGGCCGCGACCTCCCCGACGTGCTGACCATCCCCGAGGTCACCGCCCTGCTCGAAGCGCCCGACCTATCGGAACCCCTTGGCATCCGCGACCGCGCGATCCTCGAGACCCTTTACTCCTCCGGCATCCGCGCCGGCGAACTCGCGGGTCTCTCTCTGCGCGACATAGACCTCGTCGGCGGCACCATCAACGTCATGGGCAAGCGCCAGAAGCAACGCATCGCGCACCTCGGCAGTTATGCCACTGAAGCCCTCGACAACTACCTCCGCGTTCGCATGGAGATCGGCAAACCGCGCCACGAACGCCTCTTCGTGAACTTCCGAGGCGGTCCCCTCACCAGCCGCAGCGTCCAACGCGTCGTCGAACGCTACGTCACCGAAGTCCTGCCCGGCCGCACCGAAGTTTCCCCGCACACCCTGCGCCATACCTTCGCGACCCACATGCTCGACTCCGGCGCCGACTTACGAGTGGTGCAAGAACTCCTCGGCCACGAAAACCTCTCCACCACCCAGATCTACACCCACGTCAGCATCGAACGCCTCCGCGAGGTCTACAAACAAACCCATCCCCACGCCTAATGTAACCCCGAATTCCCATTCGGGGTCTTTGCCTTTTCTTCGTAGCGCCACTCTAAGTCCCAAAGACCCAGAATGGGAATTCGGGGTTACATCAATCCTCCGCGATAGCTCCCTTCCGAAACCGAGCATCATTCACAAGCCCCGCCAACTCCGGCACCGCCTCCAGCCGCTCCCGCAACCGCGGCGCCAGCTCCACCGCCTTCAACAGCGCGCCGATCGCGTCCTCACGCCGCCCCGTCATCTTCACCTCAAGGAAATACCCAAGGTCCGCATACGCATCCGAATTGCGCGGCTCCAGCGTTATCGCCGTCCGGAACTGCTTCTCCGCCTCGAACAGCTCGCCCAAATCCGACAGCACCCGCCCCAGCAGCCGGTACGCCACCCCCCAGATCGGCTCAATCCGTACAACCTGCCGAAACGCCGTCTCCGCATCCCGCAGTGCATTCGCCTCCATTGCCTCCACGCCCCGCCGAAACGCCTTCCGCGCCCGAGCCCCCGCCGACCACATGTAAACCAGCCGGGACACCATCACCACAAACGCAATCCCAATCAGCCACCGGTAATCCATCAAGCAATTCCCATCCATAAGGCTCATAAGACCCATAAGACCTATAAGACCCATTCTCCCATAACCCGCCCCCGCCCCAAAACTTCAACCCCGTCCCCAAATGTGATAGAACCTACCCCGGAGGAACACCATGGAAACCTTTCGCGGTACCACAGTCCTGAGCGTGCGCAAGGACGGCAAAGTCGCCCTCGGCGCCGACGGCCAGGTTACCCTCGGCAACCAGGTCATGAAACAAGGCGCGGTCAAGGTTCGCCGCCTCGCCGACGGCCGCGTGCTCGCCGGCTTCGCGGGCTCCGTATCCGATGCCCTCACCCTCTTCGAGCGCTTCGAAGGCAAGCTCAACGAGTTCAACAAGAGCCTTACCCGGGCCGCCGTCGAACTCGGCAAGGAATGGCGCATGGACAAGTACCTGCGCAACCTTGAGGCTTTGCTCGCCGTATCCGACGCCGAGAAATCGCTCCTTATCGCCGGCACCGGCGAGGTCATCGAACCCGACGACGGCATCATCGCCATCGGCAGCGGCGGAGGATTCGCCCTCGCCGCCGCCCGCGCCCTCACGGCCCACTCCAACCTCGACGCCGAAGCCATCGTACGCGAATCGCTTCAGGTCGCCGCCGGAATCTGCATCTACACCAACGACAGAATTACCGTGGAAACCTTGTAGCGAGGGGGAACTCGACAGGATAACAGGATAAAAGCGATGAAGAAACCGCAAGATCACCACAAAGACTCAAAGACACGAAGAACCACAAAGAAAAGGAACAGTGTAGCTCCCAATTCCAAATGGGAGTTCTTGAAATTGGGCGAAGACTCCCATTTGGAAATGGGAGCTACGCTTGGGCAATCCCAAAACAGATTCGTGTAGATTGGTCCCATTCGTGGTTGCATTTGCTTTTCTTGGTG
>JAVEWL010000192.1:0-8552 GCA_034004565.1 FCB group bacterium
AGTCGGGGCACACGCCCCAGAGGCTATCGTTCTTGAAGTAAATTGCAGGCTGTTCGCGGCCTGCTTTTTTTGTTTGGCCCCCTTCCTCTCCGCTCGTCCCGCAAACAGGAGAAGTGCCGGTCGTAAAACACGAACTACGCGTTCGTTCGCCAAGGTTTTTGCGCCAAAATGCCGATAAATAGGTTTATGTTGCCCAATACCTGTGCTACAATTGCAAATGTATGCGGTATTGCGCCGCTGAACAAGGATGCATCGTGGACGCAAGTCTCCCCAGAGAGGAGCGACGCAGAGCGGATCGCCAGCCGGTGAACCGCCGCGTGCTGTTTTCGGGTGAGGACGGCGCCCTGCGCATGGGCGAGATTGTGGACAGCGGTTCGGGCGGCATGTGCATTCGCACGGACACGCCCGCTCCCGTTGGCACGGAGGTAGACATCGAGGTCCATTCGGGCTCCGGTGGCTGGACCGGCGGTCTGCTGCTGCGGGCGCGCGTGATTTATTCTTCGTGCCCGGAAACCACGATGGGCGTGCGCATCCTGCCCGACCGCCGGCGCGGAAAATCACTCCCTCCGCGTCCGCACGTTACGCACAGTGCGCCGCACCAGTGGACGCCCGTCCCGCGCAAAGTGACGGCTCCGCCCGCCGCCAAAAACAAACGGCTTTGGCCCTGGCTGGTGCCGCCGGCGGCTTTGGCGATGCTTCTGCTGCTGTTCCTGTTTCGATTGCAGGATTTGTCCATGATGGGTGTCATGCCCGGCGCCGATGCTTCCGGCTATACCGCCGCCGCCCTGGGCACTGCTCCCGCGCTTCCGGACGCGACGGATAGGCCGTCTTCGAAGGAAGGCGGTGCGCTGTCCTCCGCGGACCTGGCGGTTTCGACCTCGAGCGATGCGGATTTGCTGCACCCGATTCGGCCCGTGCCGCCCATGAGGCTGGAAGACTTCAAGAGCGTCGAGGGAACCTTGGCGTCCGTGACCTACGCCTCCGCCGGCGGAAACTCCGGAACCGTCGCCACAACGCCCGGCGACGGCATGCCTTGGATCTACGCCCAGTCTTCCGACGAGGGCGCGCAGGCCGCGCTGATCCCCGAGAGCGAATGGCAAGCCCGCCCCGAAGCGGCGCAGGAACAAAAGGAAGGGAAGAACGCTCCCGACGAAGTATTGATCGTCGTCGAGAAGAGCGCGCACCGGCTGGTGCTCTACCGCAACGGCAAAGTCCTTCGTACGTTCGACATCGGTCTGGGCCGCAACAACTCGACGCCCGAAGGCGACTTCCGCATCGCCGTGAAGGCCACGAATCCCGCGTGGAAGCACAAAGGACGCATCATCCCCGGCGGCAGCCCCGAGAACCGCATCGGGAAACGCTGGATGGCTCTGGGCAAAGACAAGAAGGTTACCTCCTACGGCATTCACCCCGCCAAGAACACCCGCGCCATCGGCGGCAACACGAGCTTCGGCTGCATTCAAATGTACCCCGACGACGCCGACACCCTTTTCCGCTTCTGCCCGATCGGCACCCGCGTAAACATCCGCGTCTAGTCCTTAGACCGGATCAGGATTGAATCCGCATGCTTATGGTGTGAGCCGTTCAGGCTTGCATCCCGCAAAAAGACGCGGATGCAATCCTGAACCGGCGTAGCCCGCTCGTAACCGGCAACCGGCCGGTATGACCCCTGTGGGGGGTCGTAACACGTATTGCGGGCGCGAACAGAAACCGGCTGCGCGCACAAACTGGGACTTGAGTCGCGACCGACGGTAGCGGTACGCTTGCGTACGATATCCTTCGCGTGGGCGACGGGGATCGTGGGGCCATTTCTAACCGAGGAAGGAGGCGCACTCATGAGGGTAGCGCGTACCGTGGGAATGCTGGCGCTGGTGTTGTTCCTGACGGCGAGTCTGCCTGCGGCGGCGGACGTGACCGTTACGGTGCAGATCACGGGGACCATCGAGGAGATCCTGCCCATTTTGCAGGCCATCCAACAGTCCGGCTTCGAAAAGGCCGCCGCGGAAAAGCTTGAAGGCCTCAAGCTCGAGATCAACAGCACCGCCGTCGAAGGCGCGCCCGCCGATGCCGCCGCGACGATGCCGCCGGCCGAAGCGGCCCCGGCAGCGCCTCCCCCGCCTCCGCCGCCGCCCGCACTGGTCGCGCCCGTTGTGGAGCCCGCAACCGCGAAGCCGGGCGACCAGGTGCTTATCACTGTGGCCGTGACGAATCCGGAAGGCCTCATCGATACCGTGGCCGCGCACCAGGCCGGCACGGGTACCTATGCGTTTGACCTGTATGACAACGGCACGCGGGGCGATGCGGCAGCCGGCGACGGCGTGTGGTCGTACCTTTATACGGTGCCGCCCACCGCGGTCGACGGTCCGATCGAATTCGAGCTTAACGCCTTCAATGCGGCCGCCGATCAGGTCAAGGTGAAAAATGAAGCCGGCGAGGAGGTACCCCTGACCGTTCACGCCACGATCACGGTTCAGAAGCCGCAGGCGTAGCCTGAGAAACAGATGGTTATTGGCCGCCCCCGGCCGGATGTGAGGGCCGGGGGCGCTTTTGTTTGGGTGGATTAAGGATGGGTCTTATGAGTCTTATGGGTCTTATGGGCCGGACGGGGTTCCCATAGGACCCACTGGATCGACAAGCCTCTACCTGTTATCTTCCGCGACTACCTCGACCAGGACCAGTTCGTTTGGGTTCAGCGGGCCGAGCCGTTCTCGCCACGCGCCGCTGGATTCCACGCGAGACATTTTGGCCATGCCCGGTTCGTCGTAGGGGGTGACCCGGTACGCGCCATTCCATCCGAGCCAAGGCGAGACTTCGCAATCCAGGTCTATCGAGTGTGCCTCGTTGCCCGTGTTCAGCACGACAATGAGGGCGCGGCCGGTCAGGACGTAGGCGTTTATGCGCGCTTCGCGGCAGGGGCTGGCCAACAGGCAATCGCCCACGGGGACGCCGTCCTCGAAATAATCCCGGAATTTTGCGTGCAGCGCCGCGCAGGTTTTGAGCGCGTTGCTTAGCTCGGGGCAGTCCGTGATGTACGCGGATCCGTTGACTCCGTCCGGTTTGGAGGGCATCACGGTCATGAAGAGGTGGTCCGCAAACAGCCGCTTCACTACTCTCGGCGAGGAACCGACGTTCACGTTGAAGCGCGGCGTGGGGTACGCGTTCACCAGCGCGCGCAAGTCCATTTTTTCGTTGAACAGCGCCCAGTCCCAGGTATAGTCGAGCCACCGGCTGTCGAGGTCGATGTTGTTGAGATTCTCGGCCGAGAAGGTGGCCTCGGGGTCTTTTTCGCGTGCGGCCGCGCGGACCTTCGCGAAAATGGTCTCGATGTTCGGGGTTTCGGTCGAGTACTTGGCCTGATCCCAGCAGATTGAGGGGCGGCCTTGATCGACTATCCTCATGAGGCAGGCCGTGACGTCTTTCTGCCATTTCGGGTGCGATTGCACCGCGAAAGAGCCGCGAGAGGTTTTCGCGTAGTACGGACGATTCATCGGAATGAAATCGCCGTGGTAGGCCCAGAATTCGTCGTCGCCATTTACTTCGTATTCGGCGGGCAAGGGATCGAGCAAGGTCATGACCGATACGAACAACGATACATTGACGCCCATTTCGCGGCACGCGGCCACGGCCTCGTTGAATTCCTCGATCGTGCCCAACTCGGGCGAAGGCGCATCCGTAATCGTCCAGGGACTCCACAGCCAGAGCAGCATTTCATTCATGCCGTGCGCGCGGCATTCCTCGGCGAGTCGCGGCAGATCGCGAAAGCGCCACACGACACTCGGTCCCCGCGGATCGCGATCGACGTATTGCTGGGCCATCCACACGTTGCGAAAGCCCAGGGTCCGCCGCAGGTGGGGCGGCATGGGATGGGGGCGTTGCACGTTTTCGCGCAGCCACGCGCGGAACGGTTCGATGCCTTTGGCCCAGCCGTGGCGGTGCGGCGTCAGTACGTATTCGGGGCTGGTCCAGGTTTCGCCGGGTTGGATGGTGACCTTGTGTTCGCACATGACCCGGAGTGTGGCGTCGGATTGCGACAGGTTCAGCAGCACGCGCTCGGTTACCGGCGCGCCTTCGGCGGTCAACGGTCCCCAACTCCACAGCTTCGGGAACAGGCTGATACCGCCGCGCAGGCTTCCCAGGTCCATCCAGCGGGCGGCCATGGTTTTGTCGTATGCGCCCCACTTCATTTCCGACCATGTGTAGCGTTCGGCATACCACCAGCCGTCGTCGTGCGCAAGCTCGAGCTCGACGAACGGCCGCTTGACGCAGCCGCAGGTGCGCAGTTCGGTTTCTTCTTTGCCCGCGAACGGCAGCAAGCCGTAGAGATCGGGAAACAGCACCTGGGGAATCGCGAGCTCCGAGCGGTTTTCAACGGTTGCGGTCAGGACGATGGAGCGGCCGTCTTCCGAGGGGGCAAAACGCGCCTTTGCATACACGGAACCTTTCGGATCGAAGTTGCGGCTCATGCCCAGCGCGTCCCACACGACTTCGACGCCGCCGTCGACCTGCTCCACCCGTGCGTTGGTAGTGTGACGGGTTCCCAGGCGCAGGGGCTCAAAGCCGTATCCCGGGTAGGCGGCGTCCAGCAGGGACGCTTTGCCGGGCGAGGCTTGGAGCAGGCTTATGCCGTCGTACTCGAGTGCGAGCAGGCCGCCGGATTGCGCATCGAAGGTAATGCCCAGGCCGCACAAATCCACGCGAGTGCCGTTTGACGTTTCCATGGTCGACGGATTCCTTTTTGCCCTAAATTAACCCTGTGCCCAGTAGTACCGCGATGACTATCAGCATGGCTGTGACGAGCCATTGCACCGCCTTAAAGGTGACTTTCTTCATGAGCCGCGTGCCGATGAAGGCGCCGAGAAACGCGCACGCGGTTGCTACGGCAAGCAGGGGCGTGTGGCGATCGAGGCCGAGCCGCTCGTAGCTGATGCCGTAGACCAGAAGCCGCGCCATGTCGACCATGACGGCGATGACCACGTTCGACGCGATGAAGGCTTCCTTGGTTAGGCCGGATTTAATGAGGAATGCGCTGCGCAGGGCGCCCTGGTGCCCGGATATGCCGCCGAAGAACCCGCTCAAGATGCCGCCGATCGTGAAATGGCGCCGCTCGAACTGGAGTCCCTGGAACGCGGGCAGCACTTCGAACAGGGCGAAGAAGAGCATCAGCACCGCCACGACCAGTCCGACGGGTTGCACCGTGAATTCGCGGCCGCCGAGGGTGTAGCGGGCGAGCGCCGGCAGATCGGACAGCCAAATCAACAGGGCCGCGCCGACAAAGGACGCCAGCAGCGCGGGGACGCCAAAGTGGAGCACGGTGGTTCGGTCGGCGTGCCGTCCCAGCAGCGCCAGCTTGAAGAGGTTGTTGAGGAAATGGACGACGGCCGTGAGCGCCACGGCCACATCCACGGGGAAGAACAGCGCGAATGCGGGCATGAGCAGCGTGCCGAGCCCGAACCCCGAGAACAGGGTGAGCATCGAGGTAAAGACCGCCGCCACCCCGACAACAACGTATTCCATGTAAAAGCCTCGGCGCCCCTCGGACGCACGGGTGTTTCAATCGAAAACCGAAAATCCAAAATTGAAAATGGTTAGTCTTGTTCCATGTTCACGATGAACCATTTGCCGTCTTCGCGCTTAAGCTGAAAGCTGAGCGTGGCTTCGCCGATGCTGGCCTCGGTGTGCACGGGATAGACGGTGGCCTTCTCGTCTTCAATCGTAATCTGGGCCTGGTCGAAGCTCACCTTGGCGTTGTCCAGACTGCCTTCGGCGATGCTGTTCTTCGTGTTGATCAGCAGGTCGGTGTCGCCGCCAAAATCGGCGCTGGTAAATGACGTCTTCGAGAGGGTCTCCATCATTTCGTCGACGTTCTTCGTCTCCATGCCGTGCTTCCACTGTTCCATGACCTTCATGACGTCGGCCTTCTGATCGACCGGCGGCTTGTTCGAGACCGTGGCGCAACCCGCGAGCACCACCATCGCCATCACTGCGAAAACAGCCTTACGCATTCCCATTCTCCTCCCGGTCATGACTTTTTGCCCACGCGATACGCCAAGAGCATACGTCAGCCCCGCCACCGCCCGCAAGGACTGAACTATTCCGGCTTCCCGTCCACCGGCTTCGGGGTACCGGAGGTCACGTCCAGGGGTAAGCCTTCGCGGTAGATCAGGACCGCGTCACGTCCTGAAGCGGCGTGTTTTGAAACGCTTAACACCCGGTGCGCATCGTCCGCCACGCTGCGCTCCGCATACTGCTTTGCCGCGTCCGCATCGTCGAACACTTCTATGTGTACGTTGTCATGGTCCTCGTACTTCTTGTGCAACTCGAGGCCGAGCGCGACGAGGTCTTTCTCGCCGCTGCCGCGGGGCACGGTGCCGACCACGCCCGCGAGTGACGCCGCCTTGGGCGTCATCCGCGCCGCCTCCTGTGGCGAGCGGCCCCACTCTTTCACGCTCGTGAATACGAACGGCCGTGAGGGCCCCTTGGGTTCCGGCAGCGCGGGTACGACCGGTTCTTCCGCGGGCTCGACCTCCCCGGCCACGGGTTCCTCTCTTTTCTTTACATCCGGCACGGGAACGGCGGACCCCGCTTCCTTGCTTGACGAGGCCAGGGCGCTCAAACGTGTCAGTTCCTGCCGCAACGCCTGGTTTTCCTCGCGCAGCTCGGACACCAGGTCTTCAATCTGCCCCGACAACTCGTGCCGGAGGCTGGCCATCTCCTTGCGCAACTCCGTGATTTCGTCGAGCACCGCCTCGACGGCTTCATTTGCCATGGCGGGCATTTCGTCCGGCGAGTATTGCTCCACGGCCGCGGCGAGCTGGGTGGTTTCGGGCATGGGCGCAATGGGCATAGGCGGGGTCTGGGCGACCTCCGGCGCGGGCGCCGGGGCCTGATACGCCGCTTGCGCCGCGGGTACGGATTTCACCGCGACCGTTTCCACCGGCGCCGAGCATCCCGCCGCAATCGGCAACAGCAACCACCATAACCTACGCATCGCACAAGCCCTTTCGGAATAGCCGTGTAAACGGATCTCGCCAAGTATACCCGCCACGGCATCGAAAAGTTGACACGGCGGTTGTTGCGTCTCGGGTCGAGGAAGGACCACAAGGACCCCAAGGACTGCAAGAACTGCAAGGACAGCAGGTTGCTCGCAATCTCGACGGGCGCCGTGCTACAACTCACCCAGGCACGCAAAGAGGAGCAGGACATCCATGCCGTACTTCACCGATATTCAGGACAGTCTGAACGAACTTCTGCATTGGGCGGATCTGCGCCACGAGCAGGGCATTGACGTCCGCGAGACCCTCGCAAGCCTGCGTCGCGAACTCAAGCTCGGCCGGGCGAAACTCGAACAGTCGAAGCCCGATGCCAAGGCCCTCGCGCGCGAGCCGAACGGTCTTGACGCCATCCGCGCGCTGCGTCCCGCGGGGCCGCGCAAGCTTTGGGATGCGTATCCCGGCGCGAAGCGTCTGAAGAGCCGCATGGCGGGCGCGTGGCTGGGTCGCGCGGCGGGTTGTACGCTGGGCGTGCCCGTCGAGGGATGGCCCGTGGAAGATATGGCGCGTTTGGCGAAGCGTAATGGCCAGGCGTTTCCCCCGACGGACTACTGGACGGCGCATCCCACGCCGGACCGTGTGCAATACGAGAAGAGCGTCGTGCAGCATTACCTGCGCGGGTCGATGAAGTGCGTGCCTGTCGACGACGATCTCACCTACACGCTGCTGGGCCTGCTCATTCTGGAAGAGTACGGTCCCAATTTCACTACGGAAGACGTGGGAAAGGCGTGGATGAAATACCTTCCGGTCGCGTGCACCGCGGAGGATGTCGCGCTGAAGAACCTGAAGGCGGGCGTCCCCACGAAGAAAGTGGGAGAAAAGAGTAATCCCTTCCAGGAATGGATCGGCGCGGACATTCGCAGCGATCCCTGGGGCTATGCCGCGCCCGGCTGGCCCGAGCGCGCGGCCGAGCTGGCGTATCGCGACGCCTTCATCAGCCACCGCCAGAATGGGATCTACGGCGAGATGTATTTTTCCGCGGTTATCGCGGCGGCCTTCGCGGTTGATTCGCCCATCGAGGCGCTGAAGATCGGCCTTGGCGAGATTCCTCGCGGCTGCCGTCTCGCGAAGGATTTGCAGTGGGCCTTCAAGGTTGTTCCGGCGCTGAAGGATTGGCGCGCCGCCCGCGCCGCCGTCGACGAACGGTTCAAAGGGATGCACGTCGTGCATACGAACAACAACGCGTGCCTTACGGTGTTCGGGTTGATGCTCGGCAAGGGGGATTTCACGCGGACCGTGGGGACGACCGTGGCCATGGGCCTCGACAACGACTGCACAGGAGCCACGGCCGGATCGATTTTGGGCGCGGTGATTGGGATCGAAGGCATTCCCGAGCATTGGTGGAAGCCCTTCCGCAATCGCACGCAAACCTACATGAACGGCCAGGAGTGGTTCCGCAATACGGAGGTGGTTGAGCGTTTTCTCGCTGTTGCGGAGCGTACCTGGCGGGAGTGAGCCGCAAGAATTCTAAATGGTGATTCTGAATGAAGAACGCCCCCTCAC
>JAVEWL010000193.1:0-8549 GCA_034004565.1 FCB group bacterium
CGCGTGACCGCCGACTCATAGACGTGCGGCGTGGACTCTTTGTTCACGGCGATGAGGCCTTTGCCTTCAAGGCGCTTCAAGAGGGTCTGGACCGTGGTGTAGGCCCAGTGCTGCCCGCGCTGTTCCAATTCGGTCTGCACCTCCTGGACGGTCCCGGCGCCGCGCTCCCAGAGCGTCTTTAGAACTTCCAATTCCGCCTCGCTCGCATCCGTTCCTCTTGGGGCCATCGTGCGCTTCCTTTTCGTTGCCGGCGTAAAACTACGCGTTGTAGTAGTCAAGATTACTACACTTCGTAGTAATTTGTCAATACCTTTAGCCCGTGTTATCCGTCCTATTCAAGTGGACGCATTGTCTGCCGATAATCGGGATAAGTTTTTCGGGAAATTGCGCATATACGGGGCGCAAAACCACGTAAATACCCGCAATAGTCCGAAGAGCCCCATTCCGCGTGCAAGGCAAGAGTAAAGGGATTGAACAGTGCTGAAGAACATCAAATTGAACGGACGCATCGTGTTGGCGTTCGGAACGATCCTGGGCCTGTTTCTCGCTCTGGGTTGGGCGGTGCTCCAAAGCTACACCCTGGTTGAGAAGGAGACCGTGCGAGCCGCGCAAGCGGCCTCTTTCAGCACCTTTCTTGCGGAAAAAACGGGTGACCATATCGAATGGGCCAAGAACTTGCTGGGCACGTTCGCAGGCAACGAGGCCGAGGTGGGAGTTCAGACCGACCATACCCAGTGCAAGCTCGGCACTTTCTTGGACAGCGAAGACGCAAAGGCGATCGCTGCATCCGATCCACAATACGATGCCTTGCTGAAGAAGATCATCGAACCGCACGAGCGGCTGCACACCTCGGCGACCGCCATCAAGGAAGTATGGGTGCAACGCCACACGGGCCTGCGCCACATGCTGAAAGATCGCCTTGACGACCACCGCCGCTGGGCGATTTCCCTTGCCAACATGGTCATGGAAGGCACCCCGGGCCAACTCGAGGTAGATCCGGGCGCCTGCGGTCTGGGCAAGTACCTGAACGGCGAGGACTACAAGAAGGTTGCGGCCGGCTTTCCCGAGTTTGAATCGAACATGAGCACGATTTTTGCGCCGCACGAGCGCCTGCACCAAATCGGCGGGCAAATCATCCAGTTCCTGGGTGAAGGCAAGGTCGAGGAAGCCCGCACCACGTTTCGCATCGAGTTGATTCCGATGATGGCGGAGGTGGAAGCATCTCTTCGGAAGGCCATCGACGCAGAATCGGCCGTCGAAACGGGCCAGCAGAAAGCGAACGAGATTTTTCAGCGGGACACCGCTCCCGCGCTACAGGAAGTGCGCGGCGTGCTCAAGGAAATGGACGAGCGGAGCAAGGAACTGGGCGATGTCGCCAAAACGTCGCTCGAAACTTCGCTAAGCGGTGCAGAGCGGCTTGTCCTGTGGCTGTCCGGCGCCGCGGTTGCGCTGAGCGTGCTGACGGGCATTTGGCTGTCGCGGTATGTGAAGGTCCACGTGATCGGGCCGGTGCGCGCGATCATCGACGACCTGACGAAGGGCGCGTATCAGGTCGCATCCGCTTCGAGCCAGATTGCCGAATCGTCCCAGCAGATGGCCGAAGGCGCGTCCGAACAGGCCTCTACGCTCGAAGAAACGTCGGCGGCCCTCGAAGAGATGGCGTCGATGACGACCCAGAACGCCGACAACGCACGCAACGTGGATAATATGGTCCGGGATATCCAGAATTCGGCCCGTGAAGGGCGGACGTCCATGGACGAGATGGACGGCGCCATCCGGCTCATCAAGGACTCGTCCGACCAGACTGCGAAGATTCTAAAGACCATTGACGAGATTGCCTTCCAGACCAACTTGCTTGCGCTGAACGCCGCGGTCGAGGCCGCGCGCGCCGGGGAAGCCGGCAAAGGCTTCGCGGTCGTGGCCGAAGAGGTCCGCAACCTCGCGCAGCGCTCCGCCGAAGCCGCCAAGAACACCGCGTCGCTCATTGAGGGCGCCCAACGCAACGCCGCGAACGGCGTGAGCGTCTCCGAGCAGGTGGGCTTGGCGCTGGCCCACATCGGCGACTCCGTCGACAAGGCCGCGCAGCTTGTGGCCGAGGTCTCCGTCGCCAGCAGCGAACAGGCCAAGGGCATTGACCAAGTAAACACGGCCGTCGCACAGATGGACTCCGTCACGCAGGCCAACGCGGCCAACGCCGAAGAAACCGCCTCGGCCAGCGGGCAACTGTCGTCCCAGTCGCGGGAGTTGCGCGAGATCGTGGTGCGCCTCGCGAGTATCGTTGGCAGCAACGGCTCCTCGAACGGCCACCATGCCGAGCAGGAGACGATGGGCGAAGAAGCGCTCGCATAAGCATCCACAAGACTCCAACGGGCCGCAAAGATGTACGGGCTCCCCGAACTGTCTTTGCGGTCCTTGGTTTTTCTGGCGTCCTTCCTTATAACTCATTGATTCTTCTTGCCTTAAGCGCGGGGGTCGTTCTTGGGGATATAATTCTTTGTGCCTGACGGGCCGTGCGAGGGTAATGATGGAAAGGACTTGCAGACATGATTACGCTTCGCCGATCCGAGCAGCGGGGCCGTGGTGAACACGGCTGGCTGGATAGCCGTCACACGTTTTCGTTTGCGGATTACCATCATCCGGATTACATGGGCTTTGGCGTGCTGCGCGTCATCAACGAGGACCGGGTGCAGGGCGGCGCGGGTTTCGGCACGCACGGGCATCGGGATATGGAGATTATCTCGTACGTGCTGGAGGGCGCATTGCAGCATCGCGACAGCATGGGCAACGGGTCGGTGCTGCGCGAGGGCGATTTCCAGCGCATGAGCGCGGGCACGGGGGTGCGGCACAGCGAGTTTAATCCCTCGGAAACGGAGCCGGTACATTTCTACCAGATTTGGCTGTTGCCCGCGCGGCTCGGGATCGAGCCCAGCTACGAGGAACGGCGCTTTGGCGACGACGCGGAACGGGGACTGATCCTGGTGGCGTCGCCGGACGGCGCGGACGGCAGCATGCGCATCAACCAGGACGCCCGTGTCCACCTTGTGCGCCTGGCGGGCGCGGCGGAGACGAGCTTCCGCGTGGAGCCGGGGCGCAGGGTTTGGGTTCAGGTGACGCGCGGCGGGTTGACGGTCGACGGCACCGCGATGAACGCGGGCGACGGGGCCGCCGTGACGGAGCAGACCTCGTTGCTGTTGCGCGCGGAAGGAGGCGGCGAGGCCCTGCTGTTTGACGTGCCCTAATTCAGGGACAGACTACGAAATTCTGCGGCCGACGCGCCTCACAGGGGCGTTTAATTCGTAGTCTGTCCCTGAATTAGGGGTTTGAGGCGACAATGCAGCGGGAAATAGGGTAGAATCGTTCTGGAATTTGCCGGGAGTTTCTTCCGGCCGTTTCGGGTTCGCGTTGCTTGCCTTTGTTGTGGGCCCCATACTGGATTCGGGGCTTGATCGCCGTCTTGGCATTCAGTCCCGGACGCGTCTGTTTTTCCGCTTCACACTAACCACGATTGTTACATGCCTGTCCGACCTCTGGACACTATGCCCATTTTCAATTCTCATTTCGCCGTGTGCGCGGTTGATGCGCGGCGGCACGAAAGGAATCCCGCTTTGGATGTTTCGCATATCTGGCCCGGTCAGCCGTATCCGTTGGGGGCGACCTGGGATGGCGAGGGGGTCAATTTTGCCATCTACTCCGAGAATGCAACGAAGGTCGAGCTTTGCCTGTTCGAGGGCGGAGGACAGGACCTTCGCGAAACGCGTGTCGCGATGACCGAATACACGGACCAGGTCCACCACGTGTACTTGCCGGACCTGCAGCCGGGACAGATGTACGGGTATCGCGTGCACGGTCCCTTCGAGCCGGAGAACGGGCACCGGTTCAATCCGCACAAGCTGCTTCTGGACCCGTACGCAAAGTCCATCGGCGGACCGATCGACTGGAGCGATGCGTTGTTTGCCTACGAAATCGGCGCGGAAGACGCCGATCTTACCTTTAACGACATGGACAGCGCGTCTTACATGCCCAAGTCCATCGTGATTGACCCGTCGTTCGTGTGGGGCGATGACAAGCCGCCGCGCATTCCCCGCCACGAGATGATCGTGTACGAGGTCCACGTGAAGGGCTTTACGAAGCTGTGTCCGGAGATCCCCGAGCACGAGCGCGGCACGTACGAGGGACTCGCCCATCCAACGGCGGTGGCCTATCTGAAATCGCTGGGCGTGAACGCGGTGGAATTGATGCCGGTGCACCACTTCATCCACGACCGCCACCTGGTCGACAAGGGCCTGCGCAATTACTGGGGCTACAACAGCATCGGTTTCTTTGCGCCGCACAGCGCGTATTCGAGCGCGGGCGTCTATGGCCAGCAGGTGCAGGAATTCAAGTCGATGGTGAAGACCCTGCACGCGGAGGGGATCGAGGTGATCCTCGATGTCGTGTACAACCATACGGCGGAAGGCAGCGAGCGCGGGCCGACGCTGTGTTTTCGCGGGGTGGACAACGCGGCGTATTACCGCCTCGTCGACGAGGATAAGCGGTACTACATGGATTTCACGGGCTGCGGGAATTCGCCGAACGTGAACAATCCGCGCGTGCTCCAGTTGATGATGGACAGCTTGCGGTACTGGGTGCTGGAGATGCACGTGGACGGGTTCCGCTTCGATCTGGCGTCGGTGATGGCGCGCGAACTGTACGAGGTGGACCAACTGTCGGCGTTTTTCGACATCATCCACCAGGACCCGGTGCTGTCGCAGGTGAAGCTTATCGCGGAGCCGTGGGACGTCGGCGAGGGCGGCTACCAGGTGGGCAACTTCCCGCCGCTGTGGTCGGAGTGGAACGGGAAATACCGCGACACGATGCGCGATTTCTGGCGCGGCGACGACGAAACGCTGCCGGAATTCGCGTACCGCTTCACGGGCAGTTCCGACCTCTACCAGTCGAGCGCCAAGAACCCCTCGGCGAGCATCAATTTTATCACCGCGCACGACGGCTTTACCCTGCGTGATCTAGTTTCCTACAACGAGAAGCACAATGAGGCCAACGGCAGCGACAACGACGATGGCGAAAGCCACAACCGCTCCTGGAACTGCGGCGCGGAAGGTCCCACGGACGATCCAGAGATCAACGCGTTGCGCTCGCGCCAGCAGCGCAATCTACTTGCCACCCTGTTCCTGTCGCAGGGGGTGCCAATGCTGCTGCACGGCGACGAGATGGGCCGCACGAAGAACGGCAATAACAACACCTATTGCCAGGACAACGAGTGGTCGTGGATGCAATGGGAGGACCATGACAAGGACCTGCTCGAGTTTACGCGATGGCTCATCCACTTCCGCAAGCAGCATCCGGTGTTCCGGCGCCGGCGCTGGTTCCAGGGGCAGCCTATCTATTGTCCGAACTGCGCCGGCGACATCAACTGGTTCCGCGCGGACGGCGAACAGATGTCGGAGGACGATTGGAACAGCGGTTTCGCCAAGTCGCTGGGCATCTTCCTGAACGGCGAGGCCATACCTTTTCCCGGACCGCGCGGTGAACGCATCGTGGACCAGACGTTCTACATCATCATCAACGCCTGTCACGATCCGCTCACCTTCAAGCTGCCGCCCAAGGAATGGGGCACGCACTGGCGGCAGGTATTCGACACCACGCAGGCCGTGCCCCACGAGAATGGACCGCCTTGCGAGGGTGATTGCGAAGTGCCCATCGAGGCGCGGTCGATGGCCCTCTGGCGCAAGGAAGGCTGAGAGGGGAATGGGTCTCATGGGGCTCCCATAAGGCCCATAAGACCTATAAGACCCATCAAGGAGTTCCCGCAACGTGAATGTTCCCCTGAGCACTTACCGCCTGCAGATGCGGCCGGGCTTCGGCTTTGACGAGGCGGCGGCGATAGTTCCTTACCTGGCGGCCCTGGGTGTAAGCCACGTCTATTGCTCGCCGTACCTCCAGGCGGCGCCCGGGAGCGCGCACGGCTACGACGTGGCGGATCCGTCGCGGGTCAGCGATGACCTGGGCGGGCCGGAGGCACACGGGCGGTTTATCGAGGCGCTTCGCGCTCACGGCCTCGGCCAGGTGCTCGACATCGTGCCGAATCACATGACCAACAAGGGCCGCGCGAACCGGTGGTGGTGGGAATTGCTGGAGCACGGCCAGGGCAGCCGCTTCGCGCCGTACTTCGACATCAACTGGCACCCGCGCGATCCGAAGCTGACCGGCAAGGTGCTGCTGCCGTTTCTAGGTGATCATTACGGCCGCCTGCTCGAGCGCGGCGAGATTCACCTCGTGCGCGAGGGCGAGCGGTTCCTGGTGCGCTACGGCGATCACGAGATGCCCATCTCGCCGAGTTCGATGGAGGAGGCGCTGCTGAGCGCTTCGGACCGCGCGGATTCGCTGCGGGAGGCCGCGGCGGCCGCATCGGCCACGGCGGCGCCCGAAGCCGCCGAGGAAGACGCGTACGGGGCCGCGGAGCGCTGGTATGCGGCGCTTGCGGAGACGCTGGCCGAGGATCCGGGGGCTGTGGAAGCGCTCGACGCCGTCGTTGCGGAGTGGAATTCGTCGCCGGAAATGCTGGACCGGCTCTTGAGCAAGCAGCACTATCGCCTGTCGTACTGGCGCACGGGCTCGGGCGAGATCAACTACCGCCGCTTTTTCGTCGAGAACGCGCTGGTGGGCATCTGCATCGAGAGCGACCGCGTGTTTGGCGCGATGCACGGCAAGGTGCTGCAATGGGTGCGCGAAGGCCTGGTGGACGGCTTGCGCATTGACCATATCGACGGCCTGCGCGACCCACAGCGCTACCTCGAACGCCTGCGCGAACAGGCGCCGGAGGCATGGATCGTGGTCGAGAAGATCCTCGCGCCCGACGAACGCATGCCCGAGACCTGGCCGGTTCAGGGAACGTCGGGCTACGACTTCCTGAACGCGGTGCTGGGCATCTTCGTGGATCCGGAGGCCGAGGAGCCGTTGACGGAGTTCTACGCGGAGTTCACCGGAGAGTGGATCGAGTTTGCGCGGGAATTGCGCGATAAGAAGCTGCTGGTGCTGCACACGGGACTGGCCAGCGAAGTTTTCCGACTCGCGTTGCTGCTGCTTTCGATCAGCGAGAAGCACTGGCGGTATCGCGACTATACCATCGAGGAGTTGCGCGAGATCCTGAGCGAACTTATCGCCGACTTTCCGGTGTACCGCAGCTATGCGCGCCCGGAAGACGTCTGCGTCGGCGCGCAGGACGAGCGTTTCATCAACATGGCCACGGAACGGGCCATTCGCGAGCGGCCCGACGTGGATCCGCAGCTATTCGAGTTCGTGCGCGACATCTTGCTGGTGCGCTTGCGCGGAAAGCAGGAGGACGACTTCCGGCTGCGTTTCCAGCAGTTGAGCGGGCCCGCCATGGCCAAGGGGGCGGAAGACACGACGTTCTACACCTTCAACCGCTTCGTCGCGTTGAACGAAGTCGGCGGCTCGCCGGACTGTTTCGGCACGTCGGTGGACGATTTCCACAAGTACAACGACTACGTGCAGAGAACGTGGCCTTACACGATGACCACGACCTCGACGCACGATGCAAAGCGCGGCGAAGACGTGCGCGCGCGGCTGGCGCTGCTTTCGCAGATGACAGAGCACTGGGCGCAGGCCGTGCGGCGCTGGGCGAACATGACGCAGTGCCACCGCGGGGCCGACGGGCCGTCGCACAACGACGAGTACTTTTTTTACCAGGCGCTGGTGGGTGCGTGGCCGCTGGAGAAGGAGCGCGCGGTGCAATACATGCTCAAGGCTGCGCGCGAGGCCAAGACGCACACCGACTGGACCGAACCGCACGTCGATTACGAAGCCGGGCTCAAGCACTACGTGCAGGAATGCCTGGGCGACGAAGTGTTCATGGCCGACCTCGAGCGTTTCGTGAAGCCGCTCATCGAGCCGGGGCGTATCAACAGTCTCGCGCAGCTTTGCCTGAAGCTGTGCGCGCCGGGCATTCCCGACACGTACCAGGGCGGAGAGCTCTGGGACCTCAGCCTGGTCGATCCCGACAACCGCCGGCCGGTCGACTACGCGCTCCGGGCACGGTTGCTGGCGGAAGCGGAGGGGCGCCCCCCCGAGGAGGTATTCGCCCGCGCCGACGAGGGGCTGCCCAAACTCTGGATTCTGCAAAAGGGGCTCGACTTGCGCCGGCGCCGCCCGGAAGCCTTCGGTCCGGAGGCCGCCTATACGCCGTTGTACGCGGAGGGTTCGGCCGCGGACCGCGCGGTGGCCTTCGCCCGCGGCGGCCATGTCGTCACGGTGGTGCCGCGATTGAATGCGCGCATACGGGAGGGCTGGCAGGACACCACCTTAACCTTGCCTCCGGGCGCCTGGCGCCACACGCTCACGGGCGATCCGTTTGACGGCCGCGTATGGCTGGCCGAACTGTTCTGGCGCTGTCCGGTGGCCATTTTGGAGAGTGTGAGCAAGAAGTGATGTTGAAAGCCGCGGAACGTCTTTTCCCGATATGCCACCTCCAAACTCGTTTGGGGGTGCTTGAGGTGCGGCGCGATCGGGAGAAGCTTCCCCCCCTACCCCCC
>JAVEWL010000194.1:0-8532 GCA_034004565.1 FCB group bacterium
GAGAACAACCACACCGAGAAACACACACCCCGGAAGCCGATCCCGCGCATGCGCAGTCCCACGCGTCCGTCCAGCAGATCGCGCGACAGGATAACCGTTACCAGGCCAGCCAGCAGGAACATGACCTTGAACCACCACGCCACCGGATCCATCGCGAAGCGTCCGCCGAACATGGTGCCGTTGAGCGGCACGAGGAAGACCACCGTCAGCAGAGCCGCCAGCAAACCGGCCATGGCCAAAGGCGCGAGGATCACGCGCTGCTTTTCCGAGATGAACAAATCAAGCAGCAGCACGGCAAAGGCCGTGACGATGACCACGATTTCGGGCAACATCAGCATCGGTTCGGTATCTCCTTCCGGCTACTTCGTCATCGCCACGATGGCGCCGGTTTCATGCAAGCGGTTCACGAGGGGCATAACGGAACCTTCGATGAGGTCAATGAAGAACCACGGCGCGACACCCACGAAAAGTAGCGTAGCGACGAGGATCCCCGTCGACAGTCGCTCGGGAAGCGTCGCGTCGGTCAAGTGTTCAAAGTGCGGGTCTGTGATGGGCCCCTGGAAAACCTTCCCGAGACCTCGGAGCACATACACGGCCGTCACCACGATCGATCCGGTCGCCAGGATCGTAAGGGTTCGCGTCATCCACGTCGCGGTCCATTCGTTGCCGAAGAAACCGCCGAGAAAAACGTGGGTTTCGGCGACAAACCCGGCCAAACCCGGCAACCCCAGGCTTGCGAGGCCCGCGATATAGAAGCACGTCGCCAACCAGGGCATCACCTTCCCCAGACCGCCCATATCGGGGATGATGCGCGTATGCGTGCGGCCGTAGACCATGCCGATGAGTCCGAAGAAGAGGCCCGTCATGATTCCGTGGCTGAACATCTGGATGACCGCGCCCTTGAACGCCATCAGGTTCAAGGTGGCCACGCCGAACAGCACAAATCCGCAATGGCTCACGGAGGAGTACGCCGTGAAATACTTCAGGTCCTTCTGCATGACCGCGCCAAAAGCGCCGTAGACGATATTAATCGTCGTGAGGAACATGAAAAAAAGGCCCCACATCTTCGCGCCCTCCGGCAGGAGGTACACGGCGATACGCAGGGCACCGTAGCCGCCAAGCTTCATCAACACGCCGGCGTGCAACATCGACACGGCCGTCGGCGCGGAGCTGTGTCCGTCCGGCGACCACGTGTGCAACGGGTACAACGCGCCCAGGACGCCGAACCCGATGAAGATCATCGGGAAGACCCAGGCCTGGAATTCATTGCTGAACGTCTGCTGCGCCAGCACCTGCAGGTCGAAGGTGTGAACCGGCGAGGCCCAGTACAGCGCGAGCATACCCACCAGCACGAAGGCGCTGCCCACCAGCAGCATCAGGGTCAGCTTCATGGCCGCGTATTCTTTGGGCCCGGTGCCCCAGATGCCGATGAGTAGATACATCGGCAGCACGGCCAGCTCGTACATCATGAAGAAGAGGAACAGGTCAAAGCTCAGGAACACGCCGAACACGCCCGACACGAGCAGCAGCAGCAGCGCGTAGAATTCCTTCGTACGAATCTCGACATACCAGCTCGCGAGCGACCCCGTAAAAATGATGATCGACGTGAGGATTATCATGGCCACAGAGATTCCATCCACGCCGAGGAAGTACTGAATCCCCAGCGAGGGAAACCAAGGCACCTGCTCAACAAGGTAGAGCTTCGTAAGCGTGGCCGTCTTCATGGACGCCAAGTCCGGCGCCGCGAGCTGCCAATACTTGTAGACCATCACCGCCGTCACGACGAGATGAATACCGCAGCCCACGGCGGAGATCCACCGAATCCGCTGCCACTTGTCCGCCGGCGTAAACACCACGAACAACATGGTGATAAACGGTATGGCTATCAGCCAACTGCAAATGCCCATCAACGGTTCCTCTAGTGACTAGTGACTAGTTATTAGTTACTAGTTCGATTGCTCTCTTAGCGGCAGGGCCTGTCCCCTATCCCAACGCGGCCCAAAAGATCAAAAGCACAAACAACGCCCCGGCCGTGTACCACAGCCCATAGACCTGCACCTGACCGGTCTGGCCCAGGCTCAATACGTAACCCGTCGTACGCGTCATCCAGCCGCTCAAATCTACGCCGCCGTCCACCACGTGCCGATCAAACCACGCAATCGGACGCGAGATGTAGTTGAAGATAATCTTGTGCGTGACGAACAGGTAGACCTCGTCAATGTAAAACTTGTTCTTGATGGTGCGGTAGATCACGCCCAGGGCCGTGGCAAGGCGCTCGGCGCGCGCCGTGGCCTTCATGCCGGCGTAGAGGAAGAAGGCGACACCGATGCCCAGCACCGCCATCAGACTCGCCGGAACCGCGATGGCGAGGTTGATGCCCTCGTGCTCCAGCGGAGCGCCAATGTGAATGTAATGCGACATCGGGACAAAGCCCGCCACTGCGCTCAGCACGGCAAGAATCGCCAACGGAAGCCACATGAGCACCGGCGCCTCGTGCGCGTGCTCCGCGCCGTGGCCGCGGTGGGGCCCCCAAAAGGTTACGAAGTAAATTCGGAACATGTAGAACGCCGTAAGCCCCGCCACGAGCATCGCCACGCCGAAAACGACGTAATGATGGTTCATCAGTGCGGCGGCGAGGATCTCATCCTTCGAGAAGAACCCGGCCAAAGGCGGAATCCCCGCTATGGCCAAGGTCGCCGTGAGGAAGCAGAGATGGGTAATGGGCATTTTCTTGGCCAACCCGCCCATATCCCAGATTGAGTTGCTGTGGACCGCATGAATCACCGCGCCGGCGGCGAGGAACAACAGCGCCTTGAAGAAGGCATGCGTGAAGAGATGGAACATGCTGGCCGTATAGCCCAGCGGATGCGCCATCGTGCTCACGCCCAGCGCCAGCATCATATAGCCGAGCTGGCTTAAGGTCGAGAACGCCAAAACGCGCTTGATATCGTCCTGCGTGGTGCCGATGACCGCCGCAAAGAGGCTCGTAAACGTCCCCACCACCATCACCAGCAACAAGGCCGTCTCGCTGGCCGCGAAGGCCGGGAACAGCCGCGCCACGAGATACACGCCCGCCACGACCATCGTCGCCGCGTGAATCAACGCGGACACCGGCGTCGGGCCTTCCATGGCGTCGGGCAACCAGATGTGCAGCGGGAACATCGCGCTCTTGCCCGCCGCGCCCATGAAAACCAATACCATCGCCATGGTCAGCAAGCTGAACCCAAAGAAAGCCACCTGCATAGGCGCGAAGTACGCGAGGAATTCAGGGCTGTTGATGTAGGCAAAATCGAAAGGCTGTAATCCGGAGGTGCTTAGGCCCGCCAGGCCGGGTTCGATCGACGGCGAAAGCTGCGGAAACGACAGGTAGCCATAGTACCCAAGTGTCAGCACGCCGATGAGGAACCCGAGGTCGGCAAAACGGGTGACAATAAACGCCTTCTTCGAAGCGGCCACCGCCGACGGCTTCTGATAGTAGAACCCGATAAGCAGGAACGAACTGACACCCACGAGTTCCCAGAACACGTACATCTGCACGATATTCGGTGCGAGCACGAGACCCAGCATGCTGAAGGTGAATAGGCTCAGGTAGGTGAAGAAGCGCCCGAACCCCGGATCGCCTTTCATATAGCCGTTGCTATACAGATGCACCAGCGCGCTGACCGTCGTCACCACCACCATCAGCAGCACGGAGATGGGATCAATCAACGTGCCCATCACCACACTCATGCCCGGCTGGTAGCGCAGCCACTCGATTGTCCACGGCACGATCGCCGGATGGTCCTCCCCGTGATACAGGTGGAAGTACTGCCACGCGATGGCATAGGCCATGACGGCGGAGCCCATCACGGCCAGCGTCGCCACGATGCCCGCCCACTTCGCCGAGTACGGCCGGATGAACAGCCCCACTACCACGAAAGAGATCAGCGGCAACGCCGGCACAAGCCAAGCATTGCTCAGCGCAAATCCAAGTTCGTGTTCCATCAACGCCCCCACAAAATTCGATAAGATATTCCGGGCCTAAACCCTGCCTAGTGTTTTAACGTGTCTATCCGGTTCACATCGACGCTGTGGCGCAGGCGGAACATGGCCACGAAGATCGCCATGCCCACCACGACCTCCGCCGCCGCCACGGCAATCACGAAAATCGCCATGATCTGCCCGTCGAACGCGCCCGGCGTAACAAAGTAATTGAACACCACGAAATTCAACGCGGCGGAATTCAGCATTACCTCGACGGCCATCAGAATCCCCACCGCATTCCGGCGGGTCAGCAGGCCGTACAGACCAATCGAAAACAAGACCGTCGACAGCACCAGCCAATGGTTCAGCCCCGGCGTCTGATTGGCAAGCGCTTGTGTCAGTGCGTTCATTGGCGGACTCCCGTCTCGGCTTCGTCGTGCTGCGTGCGCGGCACTTCAAAATCGGCTTCGCCCGCCAGATCGCCGCCGCTGGTAAAGGGCTGCTCGGCCGGCGCCGTCTTTCGAGCCACGACAATCCCGCCGATGACCGCCGCCAGCAACAGCAACGAAATAATCTCGAAGGGCAGCACATACCCGGTTGAGGTGTAATTGAGCAGAAGCACGCCGATCTCCCGCGCATCGTCGTGCGGCGCCAGCGGAGCCGCGGCGGGCAGGGCGAATGTGCTCGACTTGAGCACCCACACCACCGAACCCAGGAACCCGATGGAAAGCACCGCGCCCAGCGCGCTCCGCAGTTTGTCGGGACGGTCTTCGAGGAGTTCGGCCGACCGCGTAAGCATGATCGCGAACACGATCAGCACCACGATGCCGCCCACGTACACCAGCACCTGCACGCCCGCCAGAAACTCCGCGCCCAGCATGGCGTAAAGCCCGGCACTGACCGTCAGCACGCCCATGAGCGCAACGGCCGCGCGCAGCAGCTTGCGCTCGTTCACCACGGCCAGGGCCAACAGCACCGACGCGGCCGCCAGGAAATAGAATGCGAGGGTATAGGTCGCCTGGCCAATCATGCCTGGGCCTCCCGAAGCTGGGACTTTCCGTTGATCGGGGTCGCGCGCACTTCCATATCCAACGGACGCAGGTTCGGAAGCGGGTGCCCGTTCATCGGCACCGGGCCGCCGTAGCGTTCACGCTTATCGATCATCCGCTTGCGGATCTCCGGGTCGTCTTCCAGTTCGATCATGTTCGCGGGCGGTCCTGCGATCTGGTTCAGGTTGTACACCAGCAGACGCCGGTCGTATACCGCGTTTTCGAAGCCGTGGCTCATCTCGATCGCGTCGAAGGGGCAGGCCTGTACGCAGGCGTTGCAGTACAGGCACGAATCCATGCGCCAGACGAACTGATCGATCTCGCGATCCTCGGTAATCTCGCTGTAGCGTGTGACGACATTAATGGAACCGTTCGGGCAAGCTTCCTGGCAGCTTCCGCAGCCCGTGCATTTGTGGTACATGGACGGCTTCTGGTCTTGCCGGATGGCCTTCTCGAGGCTGCTCACGTCGGCGTTCAGCCGTTGCGCCACCTGTTCCATCATCGCCGTGTGGCGCGCGGCCTCGTCGCTCGGTACGAGCTTGAAGCGCAGCGCCGCCCGGTACCGCTCCGGAAACGTAAGCGTGTCGCGGTTCTCGGGGTACTGCTGCGTGACGATCTTCTTCGGCCGAAGATAGGTCAGCGTGAGCCACATCCCCTGGAGCAATCCCATCAGGGAGAGCGTCACCTTCTTCGGCGGACTGGCGTGCTTCACGCGCGGCACCACGGACACCTCGAAGGTCTTCCCTCCAAAGCTCCGTTGCTCGCGTTTGACCGCCTTGCAATCAACCATTGGCATTATTCGTTCGCTCCGTTCCGGTTAGTGGACCGGAAAAAAGTAGAAGTTGCTCAACACGAGCAGCGACGCCACCACAAGGTTCGCGAAACCGATGGGCAACAGAATCTACCACTCAAGGTGCATAAGCTGGTCCACGCGCAGGCGCGGGAAAGTCCAGCGGAACCACATGATGAGAAAAATGATGGCGCTCGTCTTAGCCAGGAACCACACCACGCCCGGGATAATATCCATCACGCCGTTAAAGGCCGCCCAGTCGCCGATGTGGAACGGCATCCAGCCGCCCAGGAACAGCGTCGAAGCCACGGCCGACACCACGAACATGTTGATGAATTCGGCCAGGAAGAAGAACGAGAAGCGCAGCCCCGAGTACTCGGTGTGGAAACCCGCGGTCAATTCCGATTCGCCTTCGGGAATGTCGAAGGGCGTGCGGTTAATCTCAGCCGTCGACGCGATCACGAAAAGGATGAACCCGACCAGGCCCACGCCGTGCGCACGCCAGATCCACCAGCCTTCCTGCTGACTGTCCACGATGCCCGCCAGCGACATCGTTCCCGCGAACAGGACGATCACGAGCAGGGCCAGCGTCGCCGAGACCTCGTACGAAATGATCTGCGCGCCGGCGCGCATCGCGCCGATCATCGACCACTTGTTGTTCGAGGCCCAGCCCGCCAACAGAATGCCCATGACCCCGAACCCGCTCACCGCCGTGACGAACAACACGCCGATGTTCAGATCGGCCACCTGCATGAGGGGACCGTACGGAATGACCGCCAAAACGAGCACCGGCACCACGAGCGCAAAGAACGGCGCCAGCGCGTGCATGAACTTGTCCGCCTTCGCGGGTACGATGTCTTCCTTGGTAAGAAGCTTGATCGTGTCGGCAAGCGTTTGAAAAATGCCGTGCGGCCCCACGCGCATCGGCCCCAAACGGCACTGGAAATGCCCCGCCACCTTGCGCTCGATGTACACCAGCGCAAAGCCCAGGAAGGTAAGCCAACCGGTGACGGCGCCCAACGCCAGCAGCATGTAGCCCACCGCCATCAGCGGGCTGGTCTCGAGCACTTCCGACGCGCGCTGCGCGACGGTCGTGGTCGTCCAGGGACCCGCGGCGGCTACGATTCCACTTGCAAACACGGCAGATTCCTTAACGGTCAATGTCCGGGATCACCAGGTCCAGGCTCGACTGGATGGCGATGATGTCCGCGATGCGCCACCCCGGCGCCAGCGCGGTCACGGCCCACAAATTATTGAAGTTCGGCGAACGGAAATGGAGGCGGTACGGCGTGTCGCGCCCTTCCGAAACGATAAGCACCCCGAAGATCCCACGCGCCGTTTCGGCCTGCCCGTAATAAGTCCCATCCGGCAGGGTGATCGGCTCGTTGTAGCGCATCACCGTGTGCGGGCCCGCGGGGATGTGGTCGATGAGCTGCTCGACGATGCGGATCGATTCGCGCATCTCTTCCATGCGCACGTAGTACCGATCCCAGCAGTCGCCCCGCTCGCCCACCACGACGTTGAAATTCACTTTGTCATACACGCCGTAAGGCTCGACCTTGCGCAGGTCGTAGGGCACGCCGCTCGCCCGCAGCACGGGTCCCGTGCACCCCAGTGCCACGGCCCGCTCCGCCGTCAGCACGCCGATGTCGCGCAGGCGCTCCTGCAAAATGACGTTGCCCGACAGCAGTGTGTCGTATTCCTCGATCCGCGGCTTCAGATACGCGATGACGTCCTTCACGCGCTTCACGAAGTTCGGATGAATGTCGTACATCAGGCCGCCCGGCTGAATGTAATTCATCGTCAGCCGCGCACCCACAGTCTCTTCAAAGATCTCGCTGATGACTTCCCGCTCGCGGAAGGCATAAAGGAACGCCGTGAACGCGCCCAGGTCCATGCCCGTCACGCCCCACCAAAGCGCGTGACTCTGGATGCGCATCAACTCCGACATGATGGTGCGGATGGTCTCGATGCGCGAGTTGACCTTGATGCCCGCCGCCTTCTCGACGGTCATCGACACCGCCCAGTTGTTCATCATCGACGACAGGTAATCGAGCCGGTCCGTCATCGGAATGACCTGGCGGTACTTCAGGTGCTCGCACATCTTTTCGATGCCGCGGTGCACGAAGCCCGGTACGGGAATGACTTCCTTCACCGTCTCGCCGTCCAGCCGGATCACCAGGCGCAGCGAACCGTGCGCGATGGGATGCTGCGGCCCCATGTTGATGAAGTATTCCTGCGTCGACAGCGCGCTGTCGGCCGTAGTAGGCGGATGCGTAATGTCTTCGAGAACTTTGATCGTAACGGTCATTGCGGACGTTCCAGCATGTAGTCGTCTTTATAATCTTTGCGCAACGGAAATCCCTTCCAGTCGTCCTCGAGGAAGAGCCGGCGCAGGTCGGGGTGCTCGTCGTACTGCACGCCGAACAGGTCGAACACCTCGCGCTCCTGCCACTCGGCGATCGGCCAAATCCGGCTTACCGTCGGCGCCACGGGCGCGCTCCGGGGCACGTCCGCCGCGACCACGAGGTAATGCCCGTGCGCGGTCGAATACAGAACGTACAGCAACTCGAACCGGCCGTCTTCGATCCAGTCCACCGCCGTGTGCGTCAGCAGAAAATCGAACGACAACTCCGCATCGTTGCGCAGGCGCTCGAGCAACGGCAGCAGCCGCGCCAACGGCACCCGCACGGACGGCCTGTTGACGTCGTCCCGCGCTTCGACCAGAGG
>JAVEWL010000195.1:0-8509 GCA_034004565.1 FCB group bacterium
ATGGACCGCCTGGTCTGCCGGAATGCACAGGTCGATTCCGGTCAGCCTGTCGCCGGGCTTCACTTCGACGCGCGCCAGTACCGGCATGCTGCTCGAGCCCAGGACGCCCAAGTGATAACTCCCTGGGGTCGACAATGCGATCTCGTAGCGGCCGTCTTCGTCCGAGTCTTCGCCGCCGAATTCACGGCGCTGCGGCGACAGTTTGGGGTCGGCCGCCCCGGAATACGCGTCGATAACCGCCATAGCATTGACCCCGGCCACGGGCTGACCCTGCGGATCCAGGATGCGCCCCGACACGCTCGCGGGCTCATATAACACAAGCGTCAGCCCTTCGAGTCCCGGCACGGGCACGTCGTACGGCCCATAGCGCAGACTCTCGATGCGGGGATGTCCTTCGCGGTCAAGGTAGGCCGTGAAGCATACGTTCCGGGCGGGCAGGGCCTGCGCGGCTTCGAAGGTGCCGTCGGCTTTCGACTTGACGTCAAAACCGGCTTCGTTGTCACCGTGTCCTTCAACGTCCGCGCCGGCCAGCGGCCTGCCCGCCGCATCGACGACGCGGCCCGCGACACGGTGCCCGCGTTCCAAGGCGAAATCGACCCCAGCGGTAGCGCGGCCTTCCGTGGTGTACACCGTCGCGGGCGAAGCCCACGCATACGGCAGGGGCGCCTCGACATCGACGGCCCACAGTCCGTCGCACGGCAACACCAACTCGTACCGGCCTTCCTCGTCGGACGTGGTGTTTGGGTACTCGTGGTTTCCCTTGCACCCGAGGCGGCTTTGCAGCGCCACGCCTGCGACACCCTGACCCGTCTCCTTGTCGTAGGCACGTCCCAAGATGCGGTTGCCGAGACCGGAGGCTTCCACAGACGGCAGGGGCGGCTCGGACATGGCATGGTTTTGCGCCGGCGCAACGGGAGACATTTCTTCGGCCGGTGCGGAAGCGGCGGACATGGGAACCGACGGCGGGGCAGGTTGTTCCTTGCGCAACGCCGTGAATGCGCTAACGGCCACGATGGCCACCGCCGCGATTGCGCCCGCGGCAAGCCACCATGCCACGGTTGCCGATGCCGCAACGGCGGCACCGGGCACGCCGGATAGCGCCAGCTTGGCGAGCGCCTGCGACAGCGCCGCAGGCAGGGGTTCGGCCTTTGCATTCTCAGCCAGCATTGCCGCCAGGGCCGCGCCGCCCACGATGACGCCGCGTTTGCGCAGATTGTCGCGGAGGGCTTCGATGCCCCGGTCGATGCGTTGCGTGATGGCGGAGCGTGTGACGCCTTCGCGTTCGGCTATTGCGGCGTGGGTCTCGTTGTCGAGGAAATGGGCGACGATGGGGCCGCGCAGGTTGTCGGGCAGGGCGGCGATGGCTTCGTCGACGTGCTCGTAGAGGTCGTCCCACATTGGCTCCGCGTTGTGCGGTTGCGCGTCGGAGTAGCGCTGTTCGCGCTCTTTGCGTCGGCGGTCCGAGCGCAGGCGGTCCAGCGCGGCATTTACGGCCATGCGGTGCAGCCATGCGCCCATGTGGCCTTGCGGGCCCCGATGGAGTGTTGCGAGTTTTTCGAAGCACTCGAGGGTGGCGTCTTCGGCGTCGCTGCGGTTTTGCAGCACGCGCAGGCAGGAGGCATGCACCATTCCCGCGTAGCGCCGCGTCAGTTCGGTGAAGGCCTCCGCGTCGCGGCTCCGGGACCAGCGCTCGAATAATACCTGGTCGGCTGTGGACATCTTGACACCCCTTTTGCGACCGCCTGTTCGACCATCCTATGCCAATCACGTCGCCGACGCCAGAATGGTTAGGTGGCGGGAGGGGGATTTGTGGTGGGGTGCGATGCAGGAGGCCGCCGCCTCACCTCGGCTCTCTCCCTCGATGGGGGAGAGGGGGAAATGGACCATATGGACCATATGGACCATATGGACGAGATGGACTTGATGGACAAGACCGGCGTGAAGCTTGCCTCTTCTCTCCCATCGGGGGGAGGGTTTCACAAGGGTGAGGGGGCGGCTTTCTTCCTTGCGGGAACTCCCGGGCTTCGCTCCGGAGGCGCTGGATCGTGAGCTGCCCACGTCTCGGTAGGTTACCCCCGTACCAATGGGCGGCGCTACGAGATGCGCAGGAAGTACAGCGGCAGGACCATCGTTTCGGTTGTGTGGTTGGACAGGTTGTTGAGCGTGAAAGAAACTCTTGCATCCACTGGCCCTACCCAATTTTTGACCGGTTTAAGCCCGATGCTCATGAGCAGGCCTTCCTTGCGGCAGGCCGCGGGAAGGGATGGCGTGTGCACCTCGACAAGGGGAACATCCGCGGTTACGTGGATCAACTCGTATTGTCCTTCCGCCGGCGCCACCAGACGGACTTCGTATTTCGCGGGCAGCGTCACCGGCTGAAAGACCCGGATCGCCTCGGGTTCGAGGGTCAGGCCGGGGCGCACGAAATAGAGCAGCTCGACGGTAGTGGAGAGACAGGCTGGGTCGTTGCCGTGGAGTGTAATGCGCTGCCGATGCGTGCCAGGCTTTTGGTCCTTGGTGCTCAGCGCGAGGGGGAAATTGCGCTCGGCATGAGGTGCGATTTCGCCCCGCGTTTGGAGGGGTACGATGCAGCCACAGGAGCCGCTTATGTCGGCGACCCGGAGGGGTGCCTTGCCTTCGTTGCGCACGGGTAACGCGAATTCAATGGATTGGCCGGCGCCGACTTCGCCAAGGCTCATGCGCGAGGAGACAGCCATGCGGGGTGCGTCGCTGTTAGCGCAGGTGAGCATTGTCGCCAAGAGAGCAATATTGAGGAGGTTATGCCACTTCATGCGCCTTCCTCTGGACTGGATGCGCGGCCCGCGCGGCGCGCCTTTCTGATAGTCCACCATACTACCGCCGAAATCGCCAACAGGGCACCCCCTGCAAAGCGCAGACTCCATCGCATGCCCTCCTGCCCGCCTGCCACCTCGGCCTGGAATTCCGCGAACTCTTTCTCGAGATCCGCTTCGGAATCCGGCTGGGCCTGAGGGGACGAGGCTCTGGGACTCGACGGTGCGCCCGGGCTGGGAGGGGTCACGCCGAAGGTGGGATCGGCATTCTTGCCGCGCTGAAGATAGCCGCCGGGAACGGGGAACCGACGATCGACAACGGTAATGCCGGGTGAGAATTCCAGTTTGAAGAGGTCGTCGGGATAGTCTTCATTGAGGCTTAGGCTTGTGAGAGTCCAGTGGGCGATCTTCGTGAGCTTGCCGCCTCGCCACGGGATGTCAAAGGGCCGAAAATAGCCCGCTTCGGGCAGCCACAGACCCGGCAGGGCTTCCTTGAAGCCGGTCGATGTCATGGCGAAGCAGGGCTGGCCGTGTTCGTCCTTGACCGCGTACTTGCGCAACGCGAAGTGGAGTTTCGGATCGAGGTAGAAGATATATTCTTGCACACTGAACTTCGCGCACGGCGCCCCGTCGACGTCCTCTTCGCCTTCGTACTGCGCGGAGTCGAGCGTCAGCCACGCGCTGAGCGATTGGCCGTCGATCAGGAGGCCGGAACAACGCCCGAACTCGGAGCCCGCGTGGGAGCTCGCGTAAAGGTCGCGAATGTCTTCATCGTTCAGGACCGCACCGCCGACTTGTTCGCCGTTCTTGTTCAGGCCGACCGCGCGACCCTCGCGGCCGTCAAACACGGAAACGTCATCGTTGGTAATTCGGGGAACACCTTCGGGAAAGTCATGCGTTGTCACCCACCTCAAGCGGCGGTCTTTCGATTGAGTCACTTCGTACACGATCGCCACGGGGATGGGCGAGTCGGGCACATACTCCGGCTTCTCGCAGCGCGTCTGAAAGGAATAGCTCTCGATCCGCCGGAGGTTTTGAGCAACTGCCGTTCTTGCCTCCTCGAGGCGTGACGCGGCGTCGCTTGATGCGAGCAGCAGGAGCAACGCCAATTCAATGGCAGACATCCGGCATTCCCTCCATCGAGAGTATCGCACTCCCGGAGCTCCCTGAGGAGCGATTCGCGCTGCGACGATCAGCACATTGCCCTAAAGCCGCCAGAACAAATCCTCGTGAGGAATGGTCAGCGGAAACACTTGACTCCTCAGCGGTTGAATAAGACACCGTGAAGGCAACCCTTGACAGCGGACCGAAGCCGTCTGGAGTGTTACTCGGGGCATGCGTCGCCAATAGCCATCGCGGCGCTCGGAGTACATGGACCCGGAAAGTTGACCACCAACCTGCAATCCGCACCCCTGTACACTTGAGTGTCGCCACAATCAACCGGTCCGCCGGAACCGGCGTCGCATTTATACGCCGAATCATCTATGCCGCCACAGAAGTATGTGGCGTTGTAAGGATTGGTACACTTACCACTCGTTGCGCCGCCGGCTAGCACTACGCACCTTCTGCAGCTTTGGGTCTTGCAGTAGCAGGTGGTGGCTTGAGCCGGCTGCGCGAAGCCGCTGAGGAGAAAGAGGCATCCACTCAGTCCCAGAAACATGCACACAGCCATCTTAGAGCTTCTTGTCATGAGGGGAGATTGGAGAATTGTCATTTCAATACCCCTTCCCAATAAGTGTGAAAAATCTCTCTGGCAAACAGGAACAGATCCCGATCGGCATGAGCATAACACACACTTGTGTCCTATGTCAATATGTATATAACTCTGCACACATACACACAAGGCGAGAACCTCTTCATGGAATAGCGCTATCAGATCTGGGCAATTGCGCGCGGGACCAACCCGAGAAGCAAGAACCTTCACAGTGCTTCCCGGTTTGGTGTAGACCGCAGAACAGGAGGCGTGAAACGCGAAAGATGGCAACGGGGGCAAGATCCTGCTAGGGTATTGGTTTCGTTTTGGGTGGGTTTCAGGCAAGGAATGCGTTTGGACGTCATGATTAGTGCAGTTGCTTATGATTTGGATGGGACGTTGATCGATTCGACGGATGCGATTGTGAAATGCTTTCTGCATGCGTGCGATGTGCTGGGGGTGGCGAAGCCGGCGCGCGAAGAGGTGGTGAATACCATTGGGCATCTTCTGGAGGATCAGTTCCGGTTGTTGACGACGGCGGACCCCGATGAGGGGGTGCGGGTGTACCGGGAACGGTACCGGGATGTGTGTTGCGAGATGACGTCGCTGCTGCCAGGGGCGCGGGAGGCGCTGGAGCGGGCGCGGGCGGCGGGGTTGCGGATTGGGTTTGCGACGTCGAAGCGGCGGGATTTTGCGGAGCTGATCCTGGCGCACCTGGGGGTGCTGGAGTTCTTTGAGGTGCGGCTGGGGCCGGATGATGTAAGGCATGCGAAGCCGCATCCGGAGGTGGTGTTGACGGCGCTGGAGCGGTTCGGGGTGGGGCCGGACGAGATGGTTTTTGTGGGGGACATGTATTTTGATGCGCTGGCGGCGCGGGATGCGGGGGTGCGCTGCCTGTGTGTGGCGACGGGGTATAATACGCGCGAGGAGCTCGAGGCGCTGGAGACGGACGGGGTGTTTGATACGTTGAGGGAGTTGACGGATCGTTTGCTGGATATGGCGGGCGAGGACAGCCTGGTGTAGTGATGCGAGCTCTTGTAACCCCGAATTCCCATTCGGGATCTTTTGAGTGCAAACACAGCGCCTCGAAGAAAAATGCAAAGACCCCGAATGGGAATTCGGGGTTACATTACGGAAGGGGCCTATGCCCGTGGAAGAGCTGAAGAAGAAGAGTTATTTGATTGATATGGACGGGGTGCTGGTGCGGGGGCACACGGTGATTCCGGGTGCGGGTGAGTTTATCGAGCGTTTGAAGGCGGCGGGGAAGAAGTTTCTGGTGCTGACGAACAATCCGATGTATACGCCGGGGGATTTGTCGCACCGGCTGCGGATTATTGGGTTGGATATTCCGACGGAGAGCATTTTTACGTCGGCGATGGCGACGGCGCGGTTCCTGGGGTCGCAGAAGAAGGGCGGGACCGCGTTTGTGATTGGGGAGAGCGGGCTGACGACGGCGCTGCACGAGGCGGGGTTTGTGATTACGGATCATCAGCCGAATTATGTGGTGTTGGGGGAAACGCTGAGTTACAACTTCGACGCGATTTCGAAGGCGATTCGGCTGGTGGCGACGGGCGCACATTTTATTGCGACGAATCCGGACGCGAACGGGCCTTCGGATACGGGGCTGGTGCCGGCGTGCGGGGCGATGGCGGCGTTGATTGAGACTGCGAGTGGCCGGAGCCCGTTTTTTGTGGGAAAGCCGAATCCGTTGATGATGCGCACGGCGTTGAATTATCTGAACGTGCATTCGGAGGATGCGGTGATGATTGGGGACCGGATGGACACGGATATTGTGGCGGGTGTGCAGAGCGGGATGGATACGATATTGGTGCTGAGCGGGGTGACGAGCCGGGAGCTGGTGGCGCGGTTTCCGTATCAGCCGCGGCATATTTTTCCGTCGGTGGCGGAGATTGAATTGTAGGAACGAAGAACGAGGAACGAAGAACGAGGAAAGAAAGAGCGGGAAGGGTGGAATTCGGCCCATTCTTGCTTCTTCTTTCCTCGTTCTTCGTTCCTCGTTCTTCATTCCTTCTCTTGAATGAGAAGTGCCCCCGCAGGCGAACCTGCGGGGGCACCGAGGATACTGTTACGCGAGGGCCTTAGAAGGACAGGCGGGTCTCGACGTAGACGTAGTCGGCGTCGTCGTCGGAGGTGCCGCCGTTGAACACGAGGCCGTTGTTGGACGTGAAGGAACCGTCCTTGAGGCCGTCGTCAACGAACAGGTGCGCCCAACCGGCTTCGAACACCAGGTCTTCGCTGTAGTTGTACTTCGCGCTGAGCTCAGCTTCGATACCGAGGTCTTCGTCGTTCTGAGTCGTCCAGAAGGACCACCGCGGCTGCACGGGAACGCGATAGCGGCCGATCTTGATGTGGCGCGGGGCGTCAAACGCCTCGTCCGCAACAAGGTACGTGCCCTTCAACATGACTTCAACGCTCTCGGTCGGCTTCGCGCTGACGCCAGCACGGATCGCCCAGAAGTTGGACATGTCGGCGTTGGTGTCGAGGAACTGGCTGTATTCCCAGTTCGAGAACAGGCGGTTGAAGCCAACGCTGGCTTCGGGCATGTCAAACGGGTTCAGCCATTCGAGAACGGACACGTCGCGGTTGTCTTCGCCGGTGAAGTAAGCACCGCCGACGAATACGCGAGGCTGATAGTTCATGTCGAACGTGTAGCCGAGTTCGCCGTTGACGGCCCAGTTGCCATCGAAGTCGGCGTCGTTGTCAGCATAGGTGAAACCGAAGGGACGGAACGTGCGACCAACCTGGTCGGCATCGCCGAACTGGTAGGCGAACTCAGCTTCGAAATCGAACGCATCAACGGTGCCGGCTCCGCGGAGGCCAACGGTGTGCAGGTAGGTCGGGTCGTAGTCATCGACGCCCAGCCAGTTCTCGATCCACTCGGGCAACCAAGTGCCAGGCGTGTCTTCGAATCCGGCGGCATCACGAACGAGCATCCAGTAGGCGTCGATCGAGATGTTTTCCATGCCGGTGTAGCTGCCATACACGCCGTAGAAATCGGTGTCGCCATCTTCCTCAAAGGCAAACACTTCGTTCAACTTCGCAGCCCACGCATCGACGCTGAACATGTCAGTGCCGTACGTAGCGCGGATACCGTCAAACGACAGACCGGTGAAGAACGAGTTGGTGTCGTTCGTGCCGACGAGGAATTCGGAGCCGAAGCTCAGTTCCTGACGACCAACGCGAAGGCGAAGCGGGGTGCCCCACATCTCTTCGGCTTGGATGTACGCCTGGTAGATTTCAACGTCGTCGGTCGTTCCGACACCAGCGGCAACCGGCGCGAAATCAGCACCCGTCACGTAGTTGGAACGGAAGTCCTCGCCCCACGTGTCGTAGCTGTCGAGCTCGATGAACGCGCTGACTTCATCGGTGAAGTCGGCGTTGACGTTCAAGCGCGTGCGCTGTTCCACGATGTCGAGGTCGTTGCCCTTGTCGTTCCAATCGAATGGGCTGAAGATATCGGCGTTGCTGTTGATAACACCGAAGTTCGTGTTGTTACCGACGGCACGAACCGGCAGGAAACGCACATTGAAGCGATTCGGCCAACGGACTTCCGGCGTGTCGCCGAAAGCGGACATGTAATAGTTCGCGCGGATCTGGATGCTTCCGCCGACCGTAACGTTCTGCAGCTCGGCCATGGCCGGGACGGCCACGAGCGTGAGGACTGCAAGAATTACAAACAATTTACGCATTCGCGTACTCTCCTACGTCTTCTTCACTAAGGAAGAAGGCTCTAAGTTCACTTAACTCAGCCTTCCACGGGTAAAAATGGCTCCCGCGGTCTGGCCGTGTTTACACCATTAGATATATGGTGAACATCGCATTACAACGACTCCGGAGAATCAGCCTTCGGCTTCGTCATCCCTCCTTTCGTCTCCGAATTGAAATCGTTGATGATGGGCGTGTACTGCTTTACCCCACTAGAGCCCTATATATAGTCGTCGTGAACCTTGATACCCCATTCACGAGGCGGAGTATAGCAAAGCCTACCCCCTCTGTCAAGAGA
>JAVEWL010000196.1:0-8501 GCA_034004565.1 FCB group bacterium
CCGGGCCCATCGTCGGCCTGTATATTTTCGCGCAGGATTTGGGCAAATCGCTGTTCGTCGGTACCACGGCCTGGACGTTTACGCTCATCAACCTGACCAAACTGCCGTTTTACTTTCTCATCGGCCTTATTGACACCAACGTGCTTCTGTTTGACCTGATCCTCGTGCCGCTCATTCCCGTGGGTTCGTACCTCGGGAAATGGATGCACCAGCGCGTGCCCGAGCGACCGTTCAACTGGATTGTGTTTACGCTGACCTTTGTCGCGGGCGTGCAGCTCTTGTTCCGGATCGACGTCCTCCGGCTTGCCCTGGAAGCGCTGGACTGCCTTGCGTTTTCATCCGCGTCTTCGGGATAAGCCGTTTTGCGCCTGAATCCGCGAAAAAGCGTGCGGGTTCATTCACAAACCGGCGTGGACCGCTGAGTCTGCGGAGAATAGCCGCGTGTGGCTGAAACCTCCGGGCCGGAATCGGCGTCCGAACGCAGTGAGGTTGACATTATCAACGGGTATTGAGTATTGCTGTACCCGAGTCGCATGTCTAGAGAAGCACGCGGCGCAACCGAGGCGCGAGACCATAGGCTTTACATGAAGCGGAAGATTCTTATTGGCGCGTTGGCCACCGGATTCACGCTGATCGTGACCCTTCTCGTCGTGAAAGTGTTCGCGGATTCCCGTTTCTACGCAGGCTACGACGCCGCCCTCCCGCTGAATGCCGAAGTTCAGCCCGCAACGGTCGAAGACGGCTTCAAGCGGGTCGCGTTCTATTACGACAGCGTGCCCGGTGAGCGCGTGCCCGGCGTAATGGCCCTGCCGAAAACCGGCGACGGCCCCTTCCCCTGCATCATCTTCCTGCACGGCATCGGCCAGTCCAAAGGCTTCCTGGACGAAGTCGCCAAACCGTTTGCCGACGCGGGATTCGCACTGGTTTCGTTTGACCAGTACATGCGCGGCGAACGCCGCATAACATCGAAGAATCCTCTTGTGCAGGCGTCAGCATTCCGGCGGCGCGGTGCCCTTACGGTCATCGATACCCGCCGCCTCATCGACTACCTGGTTACCCGGCCGGATATCGCCAAGGACCGGATCTACCTGGTGGGAGCCAGCTACGGCGCCATTACGGGCGCCACGGCTGTCGCGTTTGAACCCCGCATCAAGGCGGCCGTACTGACTTACGGCGGCGGCCGTCTGCCACTGCTTTTGGACAGCAACGCCGCATCATCGGAACTTGGCATGTTCTCGGGACCGCTGGCCTATATCGGCGCGTTCTTCCTTTCTCCCTCCGACCCGGAGAAATACGTCGGCCGGATTTCGCCGCGGCCGCTTCTGTTCCAGAATGGCGTCGAGGATTCGTTGGTCCCAGCCGCAAGCGCCATTGCCCTGCAAAATGCCGCCAACGATCCCAAAGACATCGTGTGGTACGAAGGCGATCATGTCGGCTTCGACGAAGAAGCCACCTCCCGTGTTCTGAACGATGCCCTTAAGTGGATTATGAAACATGACAAAACGGGAGCAAAGGCATAACCCCGCATTTGCTTTTCGGCTTTCGCTCCACCATCATGTCGCCACGGCCCGAACGCCCGGTTGGCCGTCACCTGAGCAACGCTCCGGTTATCGTCATGCACCTCTGAACATAGGAGGCTCCACATGCGCGCTTGTGCGGTCGTATTTCTGCTCCTTGTGGCTCTCGCCTGGACAGCCAATGCCCAGGACCCCGCGCCTTCCGGCACTCCGCCCGTGACGCCCAAGGAAGTGACCCCTCTCTTCAATGGCAAGGATCTTTCGGGCTGGAAGCTCTACCTCGGCGATAAAGGCCCCGATCCCGCCACCGTCTGGAGCGTCAAAGACGGCATACTCCATTGCACCGGCAAGCCCAGCGGCTATATTCGCACCGAGGGCGCCTATCGCAATTACGTCCTGATCGTCGAGTGGCGTTGGCCTGCGGGCGAGGGTAACAACGGCGTTCTCGTTCACACCAGCGGCCCGGACGAGGTCTGGCCGAAGAGCATCGAGTGCCAGTTGCACACCGGCGATGCCGGCGATTTCTGGGTCATCGGCGGCACCGACTTCGCCGAGCACACCGACAAGAGCGAGCGCCGCGTCCCGAACAAGACCGACGACACCGAGAAACCCTTGGGCGAGTGGAACCAGATGAAGATCGTCGCCAACGAGGACACCCTCACCGTCTTCGTCAACGACAAGGAAGTCAACAAGGCCACCCAGACCACCGTCACCGGCGGCGCCATCTGCCTCCAGAGCGAAGGCACCCCCATCGAGTTCCGCCGCGTCGAACTGCAGCCACTGGAAGAGAAGAAGCAGTAGGGTAGCGAGCAACAATCTTTGTGGCACCTCCAAGCCCGGTAGTATGGGCTTGGGGGTGTTTCCTTTTCGACAGGATATCGGGATTTACAGTATGAACAGGACAACTCCGAAAGCGGGCTTGATACCGCTATGAAGCGCGCATAAGAGACTCTATCGCCGCTGCCGGTGGATCGATAGGCGTGAAAGAAGCAGCGGGATAAATGTAGTCTTCGCCGCTTTCATCCACCACGCGGATATCGCCGTCCGCTCCGGCGCGCTCGTCGGGCAGTTCGCGGTAGATCTTGTGCAGTTCCAAGGAAGCCTCATAGCCCTCATTGCAAATGCAGACTACGAATGCCGGCGTATCCTGACCATTCTTCTTCATCTTTTTCCAGCCTCGGAACAGCCTCATGTGCAGTTAACATAGATGATTGGGCTCTGCAAATTCTTGGTTAAACAAGAGTCAACCGATTTGAATAGGTATTTGTCACGAATGTCATCGCCGGGAACCCTTCCTACAAACTCCCACCGCTCCGGATCATGAAGCCCATTTCCATCGCAGGAGCTGAATGTGAATCCAGCAGGCAGCCACACCGCGACTTATACTGAATTATACCCCGCTTGGAGTATACCTTAGTATACTTTGGCAGAAAGTACGGCAGGGAGTCAGAGACCGCAATGACTACTTCGGCTTGTGTTCTTGGAGATTTACTCTTCACGCAGTAAAAAGCCCCCGGGCCCTTTCGGGCGCCGGGGGCGTGGTGTGTTATGGGGTCGAGGTTACTTCTTGGTCACCTTCTTCGCGGCGACCTTCTTCTTCGCGACCTTCGACTTCGCGGGGGCGGCCTTCTTGGGGGCGTCCTTGCGCGGGGTTTCGATGGCGGCCTGGGCCGCGGCGAAGCGCGCGATGGGCACCCGGAACGGGCTGCACGACACGTAGTTGAAGCCGGAGCGGTGGCAGAACTTCACGGATTCGGCATCGCCGCCGTGCTCGCCGCAGATACCGACCTTGAGGTTCGGACGGGTCGAGCGACCCTTCTGGACGCCGATCTGGATGAGTTGGCCGATGCCTTCCTGGTCGAGGGTCTGGAACGGATCCGCGGGGAGGATCTTGTTCTCGAGGTAGGACGGCAGGAACCCGCCGATGTCGTCGCGCGAGAAGCCGAAGCCCATCTGGGTCAGGTCGTTGGTGCCGAAGCTGAAGAACTCGGCCTTTTCGGCGATCTTGTCCGCGACCAAACAGGCGCGCGGGATTTCGATCATGGTGCCGACAAGGTAGGAGAGCTTCATCTTGTACTGCTTCTCGACTTCGCCCGCGACGCGGCGAACGATGGCTTCCTGGTTCAGGTATTCGTTCGGATGGCCGACGAGCGGGATCATGATCTCGGGGAGGACCTTGATCTTCTGCTTGGTGAGTTCGGCGGTCGCTTCGAGGATGGCGCGCGCCTGCATCTCGGTGATCTCGGGATAGGCGATGCCAAGGCGGCAGCCGCGGTGGCCGAGCATCGGGTTGAGCTCGTGGAGCTGGGCGATGCGCGACTTGATCATCTCGACCGGCACCTTGATCTGGCCGGAGAGTTCCTTGATCTGCGCTTCGTCGAGCGTGACGAACTCGTGCAGGGGCGGATCGAGCAGGCGGACGGTCACGGGCTTGCCGGCCATCGCCTTGAAGATGCCGATGAAGTCCGCCTTCTGGAAGGGCAGGAGCTTCATGACGGCGGCGCGACGCTTGGTCTCGTTCTCGGCCAGGATCATCTCACGGACGTGGATGATGCGCTTGGGATCGAAGAACATGTGCTCGGTGCGGGCCAGGCCGATGCCCTGGGCGCCGAAGACGATCGCTTGCGCGGCGTCGGCGGGGCTTTCGGCGTTGGTGCGCACGTCGATCTGACGGGTCTGGTCGACCCAGGTCATGAGCTTCTTGTACCACTTGTTGGTGTCGGGGTCGGCCGGCACGACGGGGAGTTTCCCCTCGAACACGATGCCGCGCGAACCGTTCATGGTGACCCAGTCGCCTTCTTTGAGGGTCTTGCCGTTGACCTTGACGGTCTTGCTCTTCACGTCGATTTGAAGCGCGGAGCAACCGACGATGCAGCACTTGCCCCAGCCGCGCGCGACGAGCGCCGCATGGCTGGTCATGCCGCCCTTGGCGGTCAGGATGGCTTCGGCGACGTGCATGCCGTGGACGTCTTCAGGCGAGGTCTCGTTGCGGACGAGGATGACCTTCTTGCCCTTCTTCGCCCATTCGGCCGCGTCGTCGGAGGTCAGCACGATCTGGCCCACGCCGCCGCCAGGACCCGCGGGCAGACCCGACGCCAACTTCGGCGCGGTCTTTTCGGCCTTGGGATCGATCATCGGGTGGAGGAGTTCGTCGAGCTGATCGGGGCTGACGCGCATGATGGCCGTCTTGGCGTCGATGAGCTTCGCGTCGGCCATTTCAACGGCCATGCGGATGGCGGCGACGCCGGTGCGCTTGCCAACGCGGCACTGCAGCATCCAGAGCTTGCCTTCTTCAATCGTGAACTCGAGGTCCATCATGTCTTTGTAGTGCTTCTCGAGCTTGGTGCGGATCTGGTCGAACTGCTTGTAGAGTTTCGGGCTGGCTTCTTCGAGAGAGGTGTGGCCCTGGGTGCCTTCGGTCTTCGTGGCCTTGTTGAGCGGGGACGGCGTGCGCGTGCCGGCCACAACGTCTTCGCCCTGGGCGTTGACGAGCCATTCGCCGTAGAACAGGTTCGCGCCGGTGGCCGGGTCGCGCGTGAACGCTACGCCGGTGGCCGAGCTTTCGCCCATGTTGCCGAACACCATCGCCTGCACGTTGACCGCGGTGCCCCATTCCTCGGGGATGCGCTCGATGCGGCGGTATTCGATGGCGCGCTTGCCGTTCCAGGACTGGAACACGGCCTTGATGCCGCCCCAGAGCTGTTCCTGCGCGTCATCCGGGAAGGCCTTGCCGAGCGTCTTCTTGACGATGACCTTGAAGTCTTCGGCGAGCGCCTTGAGGTCGTCGGCGGTGAGGTCGGTGTCTTCCGTCACGCCGCGGGCCTTCTTCATCTTGTCCATGGCGTGTTCGAGCTTGTGCCGGACGCCTTCGCCGTCGGCCGGCGTCAGGTCTTCGGCCTTCTCCATGACGACGTCCGCGTACATCATGATGAGGCGGCGGTAGGCGTCGTACACGAAGCGGGGATTCTTCGTCAGGGCGATCATGCCCGGGATGGTCTTCGAGGTGAGACCGACGTTGAGGACCGTGTCCATCATGCCCGGCATCGAGCGACGCGCGCCCGAACGAACGGAGATGAGCAGCGGGTTCTTGGGATCGCCGAACTTGTGGCCCATGGTCTTCTCGACCTTGGCCATCGCCTTGCCGGCCTCGACGTAGAGTTCCTGGGGGAGCTTACGCTTGTTCTTGTAGTACTCGGTGCACATCTCGGTGGTGATGGTGAAACCGGCCGGAACCGGGATGCCCAGGTTCGACATCTCGGCCAGGTTGGCCCCCTTACCCCCGAGGAGGTTCTTCATCTCGGCGCGACCATCGGCCACGCCGGCGCCGAAGAAGTAGACGTTCTTCTTAGCCATTCTTCAAACTCTCCTTACCTCATTCCGGCCAATCCGAAATAACTGAACATGGAAATCCAACAGAGACCGGCATGTTGAGACCGGGCCCGAAAAACACACAATTTCCCCCAAACGAAAATCGGTCAAGTTTAGCAGACTAGCGCAATCGTTTCAACAGTGTTTGATAGGAAAGAGGAAACGGAAGGCCTTTAGCATCAACGCCAAAGCCCCCAGGATGAGGATGTTCACCGCAAACCCGAAGGCAATGAGTCCGCCCCACAGCAGCAGGAGCACACCCAGCGACCATGCACCCGCCACGGGACCAAAGCTGAAAGCGATTCCCGCCACCATCCCCAGCATGAGCAGACCAATCAGGGCGCTGATGAAACGGGCCGTGCGTTCGCTTTCATTCCACATATAGTATCCCTGTATTGGACGTGGCTTGGGCGTCTCGCCCAAGATTCGTCTTGGCCAGGACGGCCAAGCCACGACCCGAGGAGCACTGGGCAACCTCAGCCCTAATCCTTCTTTGGAACCTCGACCCGCGACCCGGGCTGGGGATGCCATTCGGCTTCCTTGCGCGTCACGCTGTACCATTGGTACTCGCCGGTCTCGCAGTTGAAGTCGATGACCTTGCCACCCTTATCGACGCGATCGGCGCCGTAACCGCCGGTGGCCCGGCCGTAAACCAGTTCGATGCCGTCCGCAACGCCCGAGTAATCGTTCACGTGATCATGCCCGCAGAAACACGCCCTCACGCCGGCCTCTTTCAACGCGGCAAGCGACGAGCCGTTCTCTTCTTCCAGGCATACCGCTTCGCCCTTGATGCCGCTCGCGACCTCGGAGTCCCAGATGTCCGCATACTGCTTCAGCGGAATGTGGAAAAACGCGAGACGCGGAATCGCTTCGCCGTCCGCTAGCGCCAAACCGTGCAGCCACGCCCGTTGCTCGTCGCCAAGGCCCTTGGTGGTGGTGTTGAGGCAGACCAACTGGGCTATACGCTTGCCGTCGGCCGTCGCGAGATCGATTGCATAGTTGCCGTTCGTCTCGACGCCGCGATAGAGCGAATTCTTCCCCTCGGCGAAGGCCTTGTGGCCAACGGAGAAATCGTCGAGCTTGTCGTGGTTGCCCCACGTGTAGGCCCAGGGCAAGCCCCACGAGTCAAACTCGGCAATCGCCTCGTGCATCTGCTGCACGCCCAGGCCGCCCTCGTTGTCGGCCCAGAGGTCGCCGGTGATCATCACGAGATCCGGCTGGGTCTTCTCCAGGAGTTCGCGGATCAGCGCGTTGGTCTTTTCCTTGCTTACTTCCGGCCGATCCGTGACGTAATGCAGATCCGTGAGTTGCAGGATCCGGAACCTCGCCGGATTCTTGACCTCAAAGCTCACCCGGTCGGCGGGTTCCGCGGCATTGGCCATGCCCGCCAGCGCGGCCGCCACCGGCACGCTCGCCAGGCATCCGTCCAGAAACACGCGTCGGGTAAATTTGGGTGAATCGTTCACGCTCAAGCTCCAGTGGGGTTCTACGGGGACTGAACAATAACTTGCAAGACAGTAAGCCACTCCGCGCCCGCGATCAATTTAGTGAGACGCGATTTGGTCCTTCACTTTGCTCACCTCGAGCAGGAACAGGCGGCGCAACGCGTCGTAGCCGCGATTGTTCGGATCTTCGAGGTTGACATTGTACCAATAGTGCGGGTCGCGCCACCGGTAATGCGGCGTCCAGGGTTGCGTGCAATAAACGCCGTGACCGAGGAAGGCGGCGTGCATGTCCACGATGTGCACGAAGTCGTGCTTCGCCGCGCAACGCTCGATTATCGCGTTGTACTCGCGGTGGATCGGCAGGAGATCCGGCCAAGGCGGCAGGCCCACGCTCTCGGGCTTGCCAAGGCCGTCCGAGGGATCATAGATGTTCGCCAGAAAGATGTGGCAGCCGCCGGGGAACTTGTCCCGCAGCATCGTCACCATCTTTTCAAGGCGCGTCTCGAATTCCGCAATCCACGGGCGCGCCTGTTCGAGCGTGGCGCCGTACATGGCGTTCGGCTTCGGCGCCGTGCGGCCGTAATTGTGGATGAGGTCGTTCCCGCCGCTGGTCATGAAGACCAGTCCGAGCAGCTCCGCCGGCTGCGTTTCGAAAGACTCGACTTGCATAGCGAGGTGCTGGTCGGAAGTCGTGGACGACACGGAAAGGTTCCGCGCTTCCAGATTCGGGAGCACCGCCTTGAGGCACACGCCGTGCAGTTCGGGAAACTCCTCCGGCGGATTCTCCACCAGCCGCGCGAAATAAGAGAACGACGGCGGCTGGGCGCCAAACCCCGCGGTGACGCTATCACCGATCCCCAACGCAAGCACGCGGCGCTGCGTCCACGGTTGCTGGAATGCGGCGGCCGGCACGGGTGGTCCGGCGGGCCCGCGGCCTTCGGGTTTGAGCAAGAACAAATACAAGTACAGCCAAACGGCAGCGACGCTAACGACCAGCACGCCACCCCAAAACAAAACACGCTTGCGACTCACGTTCATCATCTTCCCCCATCCTGAGCGCGGGCCAGCATCAGACTCCGGCTCAGATTCTCGCCGGTTTCATCATGCGCAGACAACGTCTTCCGCATAGCTTCAGGCCCGCCTCATTACATGTAAGGCCTTCGGAGCTCGG
>JAVEWL010000197.1:0-8492 GCA_034004565.1 FCB group bacterium
TTCCTGCTGCTTAATGGCATGCTTGAAGACAAACACACCGGCCTCTTCCACTCGATTTCGCCACGTCTTCAAAGCTTCGTCTGAAGATTTCCAGGAAGCTTGAATCCGCATTGTCACTTTCAAATAGTCGCGGACTGTTCCGGCCGCTTCTTGAACGTTGTCTCGCTCCGTTATCTTGAGATCGCGAAAGATCTTATCTTGGACCGGATTTACACCGTCGCTTAGCTCCCACAACGAGTGCCTGTACGAGTCTGCAAGGCGGAGTTGATAACGGGTATCTGGAGAAAGCAGTTCTATTTCAAAATCGGGAAGCGCACGAAATTGCTCTTTGATATGGGGCTCTGGTGGAGGCGCGGGCAAGAAGAAGACGGCCAACGGGCGCTTGTACACCTCATAGGCCAGCTTCTCGAGTTGTGAATATGTGGGCGAGGCCGCCCCTGACTCCCAAGCAATAATGTCGGATTCCGAACGTTTGAGGCGTATCGCAATCTCGCCGATGGCATACCCTTGCGACTCGCGCGCCCAACGCAAGACGGAGGGCTGTAGACCCTCAACAGGTTCTGCCATGATCGTCACTCCCAACGCGCTTGTTCGTCGGTTCCGAGGTACTCCCTATTGTCTCATGGAGCTTACTTCTTGGCAATGTCGGCGTACTTGGCGGCGAGTTCCTTCTTTTTGATTTTGCCCGTGGCGGTTTTGGGGAACTCGGGCACGAAGCGGATGTGAGCCGGGCACTTGTATTGCGCAAGGTTCTTGCGGCAGAAGTCGATGATTTCGCGGTCGGTGGCTTCGTGGCCTTCGGCGAGCTTTACGATGGCGAGGATCTCCTGGCCCCAGCGCGCTTCTTCCACGCCGACGACGGCGCATTCTTCGACGGCGGGTATCTGCATGACGACGTTTTCGACCTGCTGCGGGTAGACGTTCTGGCCGCCGCGGATGATCATTTCCTTCAGGCGGCCGACGATGTAGAGGTAGCCGTCTTCGTCGAGGCGGCCGAGGTCGCCGGTCCGCAGCCAGCCGTTTTGCAGCACTTCTTTGGTGGCTTCGGGATTCTTGTAGTAGCCCTTCATGACGGCGGGGCCGCCGATCCAGATCTCGCCCACTTCGCCCACGGGCATGTCGTTGCCGTCGGGGCCGACGATGCGGATGGGCGTATGGGGCAGCGCGGACCCGACGGAACTCCACTTGATGGGCAGGCGCGGATCGGCGATGGCGCTGGCGCAGGTGCATTCGCTCAAGCCGTAGCCCATGACGAGCGGGCGCTTGAGTACGCGCTGCGTGGCGTTGTAGGTATCCTCGTCGAGGGGCGCGGCGCCGGAGGCGAAGATGCGAATCGAGCTGATGTCGTATTCGGTGGCCTGGGGCATGCGGCAGATGATGTTGTAGATGGTCGGCACGGCGCTCATGATGGTGGCGCGGTGCTTCTCGATCATCGGGAGAATGTTGAAGGGATTGAATTTTTGCATGACGTAGAGGTCGCCGCCGGCCAGCATGGGCGACAATACCGAGGCCACCTGCGCGTTGACGTGAAACAGCGGTAAAACGCACATGAGCCGATCGGCGGGGGTCATGTTGGTGCGGATGCTGATCATCCGGGCGTCCCAGATATAGTTGTTGTGGGTCAGGATGACGCCCTTGGGCAAGCCGGTCGTGCCGGAGGTGTAGATGAGGGCCGCGTCGTCCTCCGGCTTGGCCACGATCGGCGGCACGGATTCCACGGGTTCCAGCAGGGTCGAGAAGGGCTCGGTGCCTTCGACGGCTTCGCGCAGCATGAACACACGCTTGATGTGGGGCGCCAGTGCGCGCAGTTGGGGCAGCAGCGGGGCGAATTCGGGAATCGTGATGAGGGTCTCGGCGTCGGAGTCCGCGGAGATGTAGGCAATCTCGTCGGGCTTGAGGGTCGGGTTGACCGGCACGACGGCCGCGCCGATGCGCCCCGCGCCGAGGAAAACGTAGATAAACTCGAGGCAGTTGCCCATGAGCAACACGATCTTGCCGCCGGGCGTCACGCCGTGCTTGGCGAGGTTTACGGCGACACGGCCGGCGTTTTCGTTGAATTGGCGATAGGAACAGGTTTCGTCGTCGAGCAGGACAAACGGCTTGTCGCCGAAACGTGCGGCCTGCGCTTCCAACAACTGCGGAATCGTCACTGTAGTTCTCTCCCGCCGGCAAATGCCGGGCGGCCGGATCGCCCCGCGAATGGCTGGTCCATCCCCCCGGATGGCGAATCCGTCGCTCCAAGCCCTGTCGGCTGTCCTTGAATTGCCGAATCCCTCTCTCGAGGGCACTCCAAAAAATCGCGACGGATCTCTATGGGATCTCAAACCCGCTCCGCCGCGACGGGACGTGTATTATCTCAAGAAATCGGAGAAGCGGCAACTTTTCCCTGTTATGGGGACGGACCAAAGGACATCAAGGACCAAAACGACCCAAAGGACGGTAAAGGTTCATCCGTCCTTTGGGCCGTTTATGTCTTTTGGGTCCTGGGCGTGTTGACTTCTCAAGTGAAAAAAAAGGCGCACGGCCGGCGGCTCTTTCGAGCGGCCGGCCGTGCGAGGAAGGTTGAAGTTTGCGGGCGGACTACATTCCGCCGGAGCCCAGTTGCTGGACCATGTTGATCAGCGGGTAGAACAGGGAGACCGCGAGGCCGCCGACGATGAGGCCGATGAAGACGGTGACGATGGGGACGAGGGCGTCGCCGATCGTGGCCACCTTGATATCGAGCTCTTCCTGGTAGGTGTTGGCGATCTGTTCGGCGATGCGGTCGAGCTGACCGGTTTCTTCACCGGTCACGAGCATGTCGGTGACCACGGGCGGCACGACGCCCGCGTTGTCACGCAGGGGCGGCTCGATGCCCGCGCCGCGCTCGACGGAATCGTGGATCTGGCTGACCACGTTGGCCATGGCGCGGTTGGTGATGGTGTTGCGGGTCAGGTCAAGCGTGGTCATCATGCTCATGCCGCTCTTGAGCAGCAAGGCGAGCGACCGGGTCATCTGCACGACCGCGTAGGTCTTCAGGATCGGGCCGATGACCGGGATGTACAGCTTCCAGCGGTCGAGGCGCAGGCGCCACAGGGGGCTGAAGTGCCGCAGCACGGCGTAGACGATGCCGAGCGCGACGACGATCAGGATAAGCATCCACCACGTGTTGGCCAGGGTGTCGGCGAGGTTCAGCAGGCGCTGGGTGCTGGGCGGAATGTCCTTGCCTATCTTTTGGAAGATGGCCTGGAACTGCGGCAGCACGAACTGCGTGATGAGCGCGAAGACGCCGATGGCCACGATCAACAGGATGACCGGGTAGACCATGGCGCCGCGGACGCGCTTGAGGAGCATTTCGCGGCGTTCACGGTATTCGACGATGCGCTGGAGGACAACCACGAGGTTACCGCTCGCTTCACTGGCCTTCACGAGGTTGACGTCGACGGTGGTGAACTCGCGCGGGTGGCGTTCGAGCGCCTGCCACAGGGGGTTGCCCTGCTCGATGAATTCGGTGATGTCCACGATCATGTGCCGCAGGCCGCCGCGCGAGCGCCCTTCGAGCGTGTGCATCGATTTCAGGATGGGGGTGCCCGCGTCGAGCATCATGATGAGCTCGCGCAAGAACGCGTTGACCTGTTTTCGGCTGGTGCGGGCGAAGCCCGTGAAGCTTGGGCGGCGCACCACGGGCGCCTCCGGCGCGATGTACTCGGCTTCCGGGTTCATCTCGTCGGCGTCCGGAAAGGTTACGGTGCGCGCGATGGTGCGTTTGGTCGTCGTGCGCCGCACACGCTTGACCTCGACGGGTTGCTTGTTGCTGGGAGCCATAATCTCACTTCCTCCTTGACCGTGCTGGCAAAGGCTGCGCAATCACGTTAAATTTTGTCAAGCTACGCGGCGTCGGCCGCCCCATTGGTCGCTGCTGACTGATTAATGCCCGGGGTCTCGTTCCAACTGCGAATCTCCGGACGGCCGTCGGGGTCGTAGCAGACCACCGCTTCAACCCGGCTGCCCGCCTTGGGAACCCCGTCCTGCACGTATTTCGCGTGGCTCACGATGCGGTAGCAGCGCGAGCTGAACGACAATTCCTTCGGGAGTGTTCCCGGCGCCTGGGGCCGCACGTTGAACGTGGAGGGATCCTTGCCGGCCGCCGCGGCCAACTGCTCGACGCTCGTGAACGGTCCCGCCTTCTTGATCTCGATGGCCGCCTCGACGGGCACGTCCAGCACCGCCGCCAGCGCCTCCGGCAACGCCGTGTTGACGTTGAGCCAGCCGGCGTTGCTGCCCGTTTCGCCGGTGTGGACCGTCAGCAGGTTGGGCCTGACCTTGTCGGGGGTCACGAGGGTGCGCGTGTGGAGTTCGTCGACGCTCGCCAGCCAGCGCGCGCCTTCCACGGACACGGTGGCGGCTTCGTCGCCGTCGATCTTGGGCAGTTGCATGCGGATGGCGCGGGCCTTGTTGGGGTCGACGCCGAGGATGGCCGCGAGGACCCGCGTCGGCGCGTAGTTCACGTTGATGCGCGAGGACTCGTCGAAGACGGTCACCGCGACTTCGATCTTGCGGCTGTCGTCTTCAACGAGACTGCCGTCGGGGGTCGCCTTGTAGAGCGCGACCTTTGCGTCCACCTGCTCGGGAACAACCACACCGCCCGCGAGGTCGGCGCCAATCGCGCCGATGGCCTGGCGCAGGCCGGCTTCGGCGGACGCGCGCGCGCGGACCGCGCCCAAATCGATGTCAACGTTCTGGTTTTCCACCATCATGTAGGTCAGATAGCTGCCGCCCAGTATGGAAAACACCACGAGCATGCCCAGAGCGGTCAGCAGGGCAATGCCGGAATCCTTGCGTCGCATTGGCGTGCGTCCAATCGTTGTAGTAATCATGGTGAGCCTCCTAGTTCACGCGAACCGGGAACACGGCTTTGCGTGTCACCTGTTCGAGCGAGTCCGGGTTCACCAGGGTCATGCTGACGCGAACGGCCTGCGGCAGTTCCGGGCGATCCCAGGCCTGCGCCCATGTGCCGTCGGTAGCCAGGTATTCAAGGCAAAGGCTCACCACGTTTTCGCCCAGCGCGTCCCTTTCCTTCTTATCGGGGCGGGCGAAATCGTTGACCTCGCGTATCAGGAAATCCTTGCCCTCGGCGCGGTCCACGTAGTACTTCGCCTGGACGCAACGAAACGTTTCCAGCTTGGGGTCGACCATCTTCAGCACCGCGAAGGTCAGCGTGTCGTTGCCCAGGGTCTGGTTCCAGAAGCGCTCTTCCTCGGCGGTCTGGTCCGCGCCCGTCATGGACACGCCGGTCAGGCGGGGCGAGACGACCTTCTCGAAGTCGTGGCGCATCTGGTCGAACACATTGTCCGCCTGCTCATCCAACTGGGTGCGCTGAAGGACCGAGCCCCAGGAGGTGGTCATGGTGACGAAGAGTTGCGTGCCCAGCGTGCCCACCACGCCCATCAGCGCGATGACCACGAGCAGTTCGAGCAGGGTGAAACCCCCGCGTCTGGTTGATGTTTTCACGAGCGGCCCTCCACCTGCGCGCGCGGCACCGCGGAGGTCAGCGAAAGGGAATAGTCCTTTCCTTCAACCTTCCATTGCACCACGGTAATCAACTCGAGGTAAGGCTTGTCCCCGGGCGGCAGCATCGCGTAGGGCTGCCAGGTGAACGCGCCGTAGAAATTCTCCTCGCGTTTCTGCGCCGGCTTGCTCAGGGCTTCCGCCTGGGGAGCTTCCACGGGATACGGGCCGTCCGCGTTGTCCGCGCGAAGCTTGAGCTTCACGGGCTTGCCCGGTTCCATCTTCGCGAGGTCGTCCCACACGAAGCGGCCCGGATCGCGCACCGCCTGGGCAAGCTGCTCTTCGGCAAGCCCCGCGGCCACACGATGGCTACGGCTGAGGTTGGAGAAAAAGAGACTGGAGGTGAAGAGGGAAATGAAGATCCAGGCCGCGATGCTCACGACCCCCAGGGCGACCAGCACTTCGAGCAGGGTAAATCCTCGACGCTTGTGTGCCCTGGTTCCATTCAAAGGCTGGGAACGTGCCACTCGACGCACTCTCCTTCCCTGTTGAGAGCGCCACAGGAACACGTCCTATAGGGCTTGAGTCCAGAACCCCTTACCAAGGTCCCCGCCCAGATCCGGAACCTGTGCGCCCGTCCTAACCCGGTTCGCAAATCGTGCCGTGTCGGGTGCTAATGCTACTTCAAGAACGGCCCGGTGTCAACTGTTTCGCACGGTTTGTCGGCCTAAGCGCATTTTTTACAGCCGGTTATGACACAGGATTATCCAGCCGTGCGTACATGCGCGATCATAATACTCCACGTACTCCCCAGCGACCGCGACTTCTCTGTATTAACGTCAGGGCGCGGGGCGAACTTGAGCTTTTTTCCAAATTGGCCATTCGGGAACCCAAAAAGAGAACCCCTGCGCGGAAGGGGGCGTCCGCGCAGGGGCATGTGGGCATAGGGCGGGAGGGGTAGGAAACCTATATAGCAACGGCACCGGGTTGTTTACCCTGCTTTCCGGTACCGGCTTCAACTTGTCGTTACGCTTCTAAGAGAGCAACCGCTGTGCCAACTTTTCAGTAAATCGCTTCGTCGTTGCAGCCCAACGACTTAAAACATCGGTCGCGAACAATACATTGTCATTCATGATGAAACACGCTTCGTTTTGAAGCGATTTGTTGTCGCATCTTGAATCGTCTTGCAGTATTAAACTGTGCCCTGCTGTGTATTGAAACTGTCTTGAGACCGTGTTTGTTCCCGGCTCTTGCTCTGCCGTCCCCGCGGGTAGTGGGGTTGGCTCTTTGCTGAGCGGATGCTTCTAATTGAAACCGGAAACTGCGGTGAGATGGAGCTGGGCACTACAAATACCCCGAATGGGAATTCGGGGTTACATTGGGCGCTGAAATAGCGCCGGGGGCGATGGGCGGTGAGGATTGCCCGCACCCTCGGCAGCCGCTACAATTGCCGCGTGCAAGCCTTGAAGGAGAAACGGCGATTATGGTGAATGCAATTATCCTGCTCAACGTGAAGCGCGATGCGATCAACGAGACGGCCCAGGCGCTGATCGATCTGAAGGGCGTGACCGAGGTGTATTCGATTGCGGGCGAATGGGACCTGTCGGTGATGATTCGGGTGGCGCGCAACGAGGACCTTGCGGACCTCGTGACGAAGCACCTGCTCAAGCTCGAGGGCATCGTCCGCAGCACCACACTCATCGCGTTTCGCGCGTACAGCAATTACGACCTCGAGCGCATGTTCAGCATCGGGTTCGAGGAAGGCTGATGCCGGTCCGGCTCGGCCAGACCTTCTACGGTCGCGATACGCTCGAGGTGGCGCGGGACCTGCTCGGCAAGTACCTCGTTCATAAAACGCCCGAGGGCCGTTTCGTGGGGCGCATCAACGAGACCGAGGCCTATCACGGCCCGGAGGATCGCGCGTCGCACGCGAGCCGCGGGCGCACCGCGCGCACGGCGATCATGTTCGGTCCGCCGGGGTATTGGTACGTGTACCTTATCTACGGCGTGTACCATTGCCTGAACGTGGTGACGGGACCGGAGCATTACCCGGCGGCCGTGCTCATTCGCGGGGTGACGCCCGTGGCGGGGGTGCCGGCCGGCGTAAAGACGGATGGGCCCGGAAAGCTCTGCCGCGCGTTCGGGATTGATAAGCGCCTTAACACCGCGCCCGCGTTCGGCGCCGGGGCCACGCTGTGGATCGAAGACCGCGGGGACATAGCTGCGCCCGAGTTCATCCGGGCGACACCGCGCATCGGTGTGGATTATGCCGGGGAGTACAAGGACAAGCCTTGGCGCTTTGTGCTGAAGCCGCAAGAGAAATAGCCGCAAAAGAACGCAAAGAAGAACGGGAACCCGCGCAAGGTTCCCGTTCTTCTTTGCGTCCTCTGGGGGCTAGCGCTTTGTCGGCCTTCGACGTGGGGTGGCTTCTCTCCGGGTGGCACCTTCAAGCCGCGTGATGAAGTCGCGTCGCTTGTGGGTGGGATCGACGCGAAAGAGTGCCCCCTCACCCCAACCCTCTCCCCCGGTGGAGGGCTAGGGGGGGGAAGCTTCTCCCGATCGCGTCGCACCTGAAACACCCCCAAACAAGTTTGGAGGTGGCATGTCGGGAGGGGTGGTTGGTGGCCATTCCGTCCCGGGATTGCTTCGTCGGCCAGGAACGCCTTCTCGCAATGGCGCATGGGGGCCAACTCGACGAAAACGTTCCCGCAAACATCATCCCTGCTTCAGGTGATACGCCAATTCCGCGAAGCCCGTGGACAAATGCTCGTGGCGGATGCGCACGCCGGGAGGCGCGGCAATCCACGTCGGCGCGAAGTTCCACAGCGCGCGGATGCCTGCGGCCGCGGCATTGTCGGCGGCGTCCTGCGCGAACTCCGCGGGCAGAGTCAGAATCGCCACCTCGGCGCGATGCTTCGCGACGCCCGCCGCAAGCTCGTCCAGCGGTCGCACCACGTGTTCGCCCACCTTCGTTCCGATCTTGGCCGGGTCCGCGTCGAACACGA
>JAVEWL010000198.1:0-8489 GCA_034004565.1 FCB group bacterium
ACCGGCGCCGGCTCCGTCGACCCAAACTGCGGTACGCTGAACGCCGCGTACTGACTCGAAATATCTGCGCACCACGCGTCGATGCGCTGCACCTCGCCGATGTAGCCGTTTCGCACCAGTTCGCAAGCGCGGCGGAACTTCTCGTTCGAGCGCTGCTGCGTGCCGTATTGGAAGACGGTGTTATGCTGGCGCACGGCTTTCCGAAGCACCTGCGCCCATTCCAGGCTCACGCCCAGGGGCTTCTCCACGTACATGCCCTTGCCTGCGCGCGCCGCCGCGATCGCAATCGGCACATGCCAATGATCGGGCGTGGCGACGACGACGGCATCCACATCCTTGAGATCGAGCACTTCGAGGAAGTCGGCGTAGGCCGTGACGACCTGGCCCTCGTAAAGATCGTTAAGGGCGTCGCGGGTGCGTTCGCGGCGGTCTTTGAAGCAATCGCATACCGCCACGATTTGCGCGTCGTCGACCTTGGTGAATTCGCGCAGGAGATCGTTGCCGCGTCCGCCCGTGCCGATGAGCGCGACGTTCACGCGGTTGCTCGGAGCGTTTTTGCCCAGCACCGAGGCCGGGACGATGGTCGGTGCGATCACCGCCGCCGAAACGCCTTTCAGAAAGCTACGCCGCGTCAGTTCTACCCGTTTCATGCTCCGCCCTCCCCGAGTTGCCGTCGTTATTTCGCGATGTTCTTCAGTTCTTCAGCAAGTTTTTCGGTGGTCCACCGGCCGTTGTGGACCTGGATTCGATAGCTCAGCGTGAGTTTCTCGCCCTGCTTCAGCTTCATCGGCGCCGGATACAGCAACGTGGGGCTGAAGAAATAGAAGTTGCTCTCCGGATTCGAGATGAGATACCAGGGCACGGGATGCAAGGGGTTGTCCGCGAGCTGGAACATCGCCACGCCGGCCTCGCGCCCGTCGAACAGGCCGCTGTAATCGATCGATTCGCCGTTTACGTGCGACCGCTGTTGCGTAAGCCACACGTTTTCGCGTTCGTTGTGCGTCTGGGGCGCCGTCATCGGTGCGAAACGCATCGACAAGCCCGCGTATCCGCCCCAGGCCTTGCCGTCGGGTTCGCCTTCGATGGGCGTGCGGTCCAGCAGCACTTCCGGAGCCTGCGCCGTGAATTCCGAGCGCCAATCGATGCGATAGGCGCCGTCCCGGTCGGGCGCGGAGATATCGAGGGTGCGCTCCTCCGTCAAGAGCACCTCACCGGGCTTCGCCTCATACCGCAGCCGGAACGTCATCTTCGCCGAGCCATCCGCCTCGGTCGCAATCCCCGGCGCATCCCAAACCGTGGCCCCCTCGGGGAGGCCCGTCAACTTGTCCTCTTCCCAATAATTCGCGCCGTTGATGAACTTCCACGAAAACCACAGCCCGTAATGCCAGACGTGATCCGGCGGAGCCACCCACGACAAAACCGGACCGCCCACCGGCGACAGCGGATGAAAATGCGGTTTCGTCATGCGATTCCCGTAGTTCAACTGCCACACCACCTGCCCGTTCGCCTTCAGCCCCAGCGACCCGTCGGCCTGCGCCCATTCCATCTTCCGCGCCGGCAGCGTCACCTCGTTCGTCGCCGCCCACTCGACCCCGCGCGAAAGCAGCACTCCGAACGAAGGCGTCTCCATCGCCTGCACATCGTGCCCCAGCAGGATATTGACGCCGCGGCCCTTGCCGAACTCGCGCACCATCACCATCGGCTCATCGTTCCCGGAACCGTTCGAGTCCTTGCTCGAATAGGCCGTCGCCAAAACGCGCGCATCCGGCTGAATCGGCACCCCATGCCAGAGTTCATCAAACGTCTCGAAGGGAAGCATGCCGCGCGTGATCGGGTGGTCTTCCGGCGTGAGCTTGACGGGGAAGGCATGCCGTTTCCCATGCCCCGTCTCGCCAATCTTCCAGCTCGCCATCGCGAGTTCCTGGTATTCCGGCCAATCGTAAAACGAAGACGTCCCCGCATGCACCGAAACAAACCCCTTGCCGCCCTTCACAAACTCCATCAGCGCCGAGCGCGCCGCCTCCGGCCATTCCTTCACCGCAGCATCATCCCAACCATTCCAATTACTCAGAATGACATCGAAATCCTTCAACGACTCCGCCGTAATTCCCTGCGGCGCATCCGTAACCTCAACAGCAAACCGCCCGCTCTCCTCCAGGATTCGCTTCAAGACAGGCGTAGTCTCCTGCCAGGCATGGTTGTTCTGTCCACTCAGAATCAGCACCCGCACCGGCTCCGCATCCGCCATCGCGCACATCGCCAACATCCCCACCAAGACTCCAAGCACTTTGTACATCGCCATGCCGCTCCTCTATATCAGCCCAGCGAGCCAATGTAACCCCGAATTCCCATTCGGGGCATTTGCTACTTCTTTGTAGCGCCACGCTTGAACTTCCAATACCCCGAATGGGAATTCGGGGTTACATTAGTCACCGCATCGCGCCTTGTGGTCTCGCTTCGCACTCTCTCTACACTAGAGCAACCGTTTCAGGCATTCCAGGCTGCGCTTCGCCTGGTCGACGGTCCCGCATTCCACCGACAACACAATATCCCGCGGCGCCCCCTTGCAAACCGCCACCACCGCCGCCCAATCCACCACGCCCTCGCCGCACGCGCAACCCACCGGCGTCCCCGTCACCTTCCCGCGCTCCGCATCCGACTGCTGCACCGAAATATCCTTCGCATGCAGATGCACCAACCGCGGCAACACATGCTTCAGCCACTCCACCGGGTCCTTCCCCGACAAATAGCTGTTCCCCGTATCAAAATTGATCCCAATCGCCGGCGACTCCACCAAGCCCTGAATCCGGTCCAAGCCCTCCGGCGTCTTGCTGTACTGCTGGTGAGGCTCGATCCCGATCAGGATCCCCCGAGGCTCCGCCACCGCCGCCGCCTCCCGCAACACATACCGCATCAACACATGGTCTTCCTCAACCGTCGTCCAAACCGGCTTAGGCCCCTCATCCGTATTGATCACCGGCGCCCCGCACTCCGCCGCAAACCGAACCGCCTGCTTCAAATACTCCGTCCCAATCTCCGGCTTGCACAACGTCGTATGCGCCGACAACCCCGAAAGCTTAACCCCCGCCGCCTCACAAGCCCTCTTAATCCGAAACGGATCATCCAGCATAGACACGCTATGGAAATACCCCGCCTCGCTCAACAACTCCCGCCCCCAATGCACCATCGGCTCCACATACTCATACCCAAGCTCAGCAGCCTTCTTCACCCCCCACTCAAAAGGCTTATCCTCATGCCGCACAAATTCCAAATTGATCCCAATCCCAATCCGTCCCATGTGTAATCCTCCCAAGGGGTCCAACGCCTAAGTACAGAAGCGCCAACATTTGTCGGATAGCCAAAGGCGAACGCCAAGTGGCGTACGTAGTATACATGGGATGGTGGATGGACTTACGCGCGCTTTTCTTACGCATGTGCTAATGCTCGTAGTCGTATGTGCAGAGAGAAAGGTGCTAAACTGAAAAGATGAATTGCCGGTTGCGTGAAGCGACGTTCACCACAGGTAGGCGATGGCTTTTGCAGGGGGCAGAAGATGACCAAGAGCGAGCAAGGGTATTTGTCAAGAGAGATGGAGCAATTGCATGCTGAAGCTCTGGCAATTCGCCAACACTACGCGGGCACAGAACGAGGAACCCCAGAACGGGCAGCTTTGGAAGAACGTTACCGCGAAATTGACCGCATATTAGGCGCGCTAAAGAACTCAACTCTTACTACTCAAGAAACCTCGGTGGTGCTGGCATCCATCGTGCCTAAAGAGGCTACACTGAAGATGTTGACGCTACAGGACCTCCCTCTGCATTTCTATTCATTAGGCCCAGGAGTGTCGGGTGCTCAGGTGCAATTCCGCGCATTCAAGGATTATCGAGGGAGGTTCTTTATACTTGCGTGGGATAGCGCGGAGGCGAGAGAGCAATGGATAAAGGCATTTAATAAGGATTATAGCACTTTCAGCGCTGATCGCCTTTTATTTCTAAAAGGACCAATGACAACCAGGCAGGTCAGCTTTCTTATAATGAATCTGAGGTCCGATGACCTAAACATATATGCCGACGACTTTGTTGTCGAGGCGCTTCCGCCGCACTACCTTTTTGACTTTCAAGACCCCAATGCAGTCGATGAGTTTCTCTTCGAATTATTGAGATCCACGGGGATGGAGGACAATGATATCGGGCTATTCCTGGGATATTGGCACCGAAATTCTGACATATCACCGGAAGAGGCCATGCATCGGTTTGCCGCGATTCCGCATACCCCAATGGGTGTCTTAAGAGAACAAGGGCTGTACGAAGACGCTATGGCGTTGATGGAAGGTTCGATGCGGAATAAAGGGGTACCCGAAATTGGCCGTCAACTAACTTGGGAGGTGACGAAGGCGCATCCGGAACTGTGTATTCTTGAATTATTGAACTTAGTTATGGAACTGTTCTATTCCTCAATTGGTGCGTTGAAAGCCGCTGGTAAGCTGGAGCTTTTGATCGAGATGTTCGAGACGCAACTTTCGGGAGGCAATATGAGCGTAGAACTAATCAGTTTTGCCAAAGATCTTGTGGCGTCAAATGACGAATTGACCTTCATTGATGCAATGGAAGCCGCTAATTCTCAGCTCGATGCTCGGCTAAAGTACCTTAGTGCGCTTGCAGAACTGCCAGAAGAAACCCAGAAGGCTTTCCAAACCTGTTATCCTGCAGAGCCTTGCAGTTCCTGTGGGGAAGCTGACTGGCTATACGTTTCTGTAGCGCCTAGCGGAAATGCTGCGACATGGAGGTGCGAATATTGTGGTCGAAAGACAATTGTTCGGGCTGAAGAGGCCGCGGTGCGGAATGCCGGGCGGAACCGCCAGCCAATTCCCAAGGAAGTGCAGCTTACCGTCTGGCAAAGAGACCAGGGGCGGTGCGTAGAGTGTGGCAGCAAGGAAAAACTTGAATTCGATCACATTATTCCACTTGCTAAGGGTGGGGCTAATACGGCACGCAATATTCAGTTGCTCTGTGAGGGGTGTAATCGAAGCAAAGGAAGTAAGGCTCCAGGGGGTTATTAAGAATACTTCCTAGCTGTGAATGGCCTTGAGGGGAATGCGCTTTATTCAGACGGATAACACGATAAACATGTCTTAAAGTCAAGGAGGCGAAGACACTTGTGGCAAGCGTTGGCGGGTTTTGCGTGGAGGCTATGAACGTTCTTGATGGCCCAATCACTCTTATTATTGCCGGCATTGTGGCATACATCGCGTGGCAGCAGCATATCATTAACCGTGAAAAGCTTCGCCTTGAACTGTTTGATCGACGGTTTGCGGTCTACAACGCACTTAAGGAATTACTGCAGACGATAACTCGCAGCGCAAGCGTGAGCGTCGAAGATCTGAATCAATTCAAGATTGCAGCTAGTGATGCGGAGTTCCTTTTTGACGATGAGATTGCCCTTTATCTTAAACGGGTTTTTGACAATGCGGTTGACTTCAATTGTGTTAAGAAGGAATTGGACAACCCGAACCTTGCTGTCGGAGGGGAGCGGACGAGCAAGAGCGCGGAAGTTGGCGTCATGCTTAAACATTTCGGCGCAGAGATTGACGTGGCAAAGCACTTGTTTGGGCAGTATCTGCGCTTCAGGTTGCCCCGGAAATGGAACAAGAAGTCACATCTCAAAGACCCTCATTCTCTTCGCAAAGTTAAGCGCTGAGAAAGTGCATCGTTGGCGTTATACAAGGGAACAGGACTCTTAGTCAACGGGTCCAACGAATCGAACCCGACGAGTGAGGGGAGGGTGATATGATTTCGAAGGCAACTGCGTTCCGCTCTTCGTTTTAAGAATTTGGGGACAAAATAGCAATGCCGCCCGATGAACCCCTAATCCCACAGCACGGCGGCTACCGCGATCTGAAGAGTTTCCAGGTGGCGCAGTTGGTCCACGACGTGACGGTGCGCTTCTGCGAGCGCTACATCGACGCGCCCAGGCGCACGCGGGACCAGATGGTGCAGGCGGCCCGCTCGGGGGTGCAGAACATTGCCGAAGGCAGCCAGGCGTCCGGGACCTCCAAGAAGACGGAACTGAAGCTGACCAGTGTTGCCCGTGCAAGCCTTGAGGAATTGCGCCTGGACTACGAGGACTTCTTGAGGCAACGAGGGCTGCCGCTCTGGGAGAAAGGCGACCCGCGCCGGAGGCATCTCGTCGCCCGGCGCTGCAAGAGCGCCGATGAGGTGGCGGCTTGGATCACAGAGCTGCACGATGGACCGTATGGACGATATGGACCTCATGGACCAGATGGACTAGCCCCGTCTTCGTCCATAAAGTCCATATCGTCCATAGGGTCCATCAAATCCTCCTACACCGAGCTCGCCGCCAACTCCGCCCTGATACTCATTGGCGTCGCTTCAGCCCTGCTCGATCGCCAAATCGCCGCCCAAGCCAAGGCCTTCGAAAAAGGAGGCGGTTTCACCGAACGCCTGTACCGCGTGCGAACGAAAAAGCGAGAGCGCCCGAGTCAGGAAGACGAGCATTGAGCATTAATGGTAGAAGAGTGAACTGAACACCATTCGTTTAGGAAACTTGATGCCACCTTCAGCCTACCCCGCGACGCCCATCCGCCTCCCACGGCTAAGCCGTTGCCGTAGCAGGTCAAACCCCACCGCCGCGAGCAGTATCACCCCCCGCGCAACATACTGGTAGAACGGCGGCACGTTCATCAGGCTCATGACGTTCTGGACCGTCCCCATGATGAGCACGCCGACGACAGTCCCCACCATCGTGCCGCTCCCTCCCGAAAGCGACACGCCGCCGAGTACGCAGGCCGAGATGACGTCCAACGAGAAGCCGACGCTGCTGTTGGGTTGGCCGCTGCCCATGCGCGAGGCGAGGATGACCCCCGCGGAACCGGCCATGAGCCCTTGCAGCGTGAAGATGACGACCTTAATCCTCTCGACCCTGATCCCCGCCAATCGCGCCGACTCGCGGTTGCCGCCGATGGCGAGGGTGTGGCGACCGAACGAGGTCTTCGAGAGCAGCACCCCGAACACGACGACGCAGCCAAGCGTAATCCAAACCGGGTTGGGTATGCCGAGCGTGTATTCCATCCCCAGGTCGAGGAAGCGTTCGTTGGCGATGGTGACCGCGCTCCCCCCCGACACGATGAACCCGAGCCCGCGCACGATCTGCAGCGTAGCAAGCGTGGCGATGAGCGCGTTGACATGTACCTTGGCGATAACGGTGCCATTGAAGAGCCCGACAAGCCCACCCGCCGCGATGCCGGCCATGACACCCAGGGTCGCGCTGCCCGTCCTATCGATGACCACGGCCGCCAGCACCCCCGAGAACGCCACCACGGATTCCACGGACAGGTCGAAGTCCCCCGACGCAAGGCAGAAGAGCATGGTGCAAGCGACCATCCCCACAAGCGACACGCTGAGCGCCAGCGACACGAGGTTCACCCACGACAGGAAGTTGTCCACCGTCAATGCGCAGCCCACAAACAGCGCCACGAAGATCAGCAGCATCCCCGCCCGGTCCGCCAGCACAAACAACCGCCGCGTGGAGGTGGTTCCTTCAGCGGACATCTTCGTGCTTCCCCGCCTCTTGCTCCTTCGGACATGCCACCCCCAAACTTGTTTGGGGGTGCTTCAGGTTTTGGGGAACGACTCGAGTGATCGCCCAAATCTTTAAGCACCCCCAAACAAGTTTTGGGGTGGCATGTTTGGGAGAAAGTTTGGAGGCGGCATGGCCTCTAGGGATAACCATCACAGCAGCCCCTGCTCTTGCATGACTTGCTGGTAATTCTCGCGCGTGATAATGGTCCCCGCCGTACGCGTATCCCTGGGCGGCTCGACCCCGTCCTTAATCCACTTGTAGAGGTACTCAACCGTCTCGTAGCCGTGGCGCTTCGGGCTGATAAGGCAGGTCGCGTAGAAGCCCGAAGGCGTGGGCCGCTCGAACTCCGCCTTGCAGGTGCTGCCGCCGATGCCAATGCCAATGAGCGTGTCCGCGTTGAAGCCGCGGCCTTCCATCGCGCGCACCGCGCCCATCACGCCCTCGTCGTTCATCGACAGCACGAGCCAGCGCTTGATCTCGGGGTGCTGCGTAAGGAGCGTGCTCGCGGCGTTGAACCCGCCCTCGGTGTCGGAGGTCTTCTCGGGCGACTTGAAGATGCGCTCCGCCGGGAAACCGGCCTCGGTCAGCGCGGCGATGGCGCCCTCCGTGCGGTTGCGTGCGGTGTCCAACTCGTCGAAGGTGATCGCGGCGACCCCGGTCTCGTCGAGATTCCAGCCACGCTTTTGGGCCTCGTCCCACAGCGCCTTGCCCACCGATTCGCCGATAGCCCGCGCCGAGATGCCCATGTACGGCACATCCAGGAACTGCCCGTCCGACCCCACGAACTGATCGTCCACAGAGAAAACCTTCAGCCCGTTCGCCTCCGCCTTGCGCACGATGGCCGGCCCCAGGCGAACGTCCGGCGTGCAGATGACGAACCCCTGCGCCCC
>JAVEWL010000199.1:0-8425 GCA_034004565.1 FCB group bacterium
ACTGCACGAGGACTGGGAACGGTACGACACGCGCCACGCGGTGTTTCGGCCGGCACAATTATCGCCTGAAGCACTCGAAGCCGGCTACTGGCGGGCCTACAAAGAGTTCTACTCGTTTCGCAACATTGCTGCCGGTGCGCTGGCGAAGGATTCCCTGGCGCAGACCGCACGGCACCTGGCCCTCGCGGTGGGTTGGAAGAAGCTGGCGCCGGTGTGGGACCTCGTGCTGAGGGTAAAACAAATCAACAAGGCCCGGGCCGTCCTCGAAACCGTACTGGACGGCCTTGGACATCCCCGCGGGCAGTATTCGGCGGCACCCGAAGTACCCGCCGTCAAGCCGGAGACCTGGCTGGAGCTGTAGAGCCTGGGGCGCAAAACAAGCAGGGCCGCCAAGGGTGATTCCACCTTTGACGGCCCGCCATGGCGCATGCGCCACGCTCACTTCTCGATAACGAACTCGTCCCGCAGCTTGCCTTCCAGGTCGTAGGCGCGATACACCATCCGGTCTCTGGAGATCTGAATATCCAGGACTTGATAGGTCGCGGTATTGGTCATGCCCACTTCGGTGTAGTCGTGCGGCGCCTGCTCGTAAAACTTCTGGCCCGAAACGGAAACGATGTAGATCGTGCCCTCGGCGGGCGAACTCACGCGCTGCTTGTTCTTCATGGGATACGTTCGCAGGTACGCGTGATCGTGTCCCTGAAGCGCCAGGTCCACGTGGTACTTGTCGAAGATGGGCGTCCAGATATCGAGTACGCCGGAGTTGTCGCGGTTGGCCGCGCTCGAGTAGGCCGGGTGGTGATACACGACGAACTTCCACGTGGCCTTGCTGTCGGCGAGTTGCTGTTCGGCCCACGCCGCTTGCGATTCCGCCGGCAGGTTCGAATCGAGAACCAGGAGCAAAGCGTTGCTGTAGCGCACCGCATACGCGCGCTCGGGCGCGATGCCCTCGGGACCCTCCTTGGGAAGCGCGAAGTGGTCGAGGTACAGCTTCGGCTCTCCGCCCTGACACTCGTGGTTGCCAATTGCGGGCACGACCTGGCGCCGGTCGAACACGCCCTGCGCGTTCTCGAAGAAGAGGTCCCAGTCGTCGCGTTCGCCTCCGCGGTTTACGAGGTCGCCGGCCATGATGTAGAAGGCCGCGTCGGGACGGCTGCGAAAGGCATTGTGAACCAGCGAACCCCATCGTTCGAGGCCGTTCTGGGCGTCGCCCATGTAGATGAACGAGAACGGCTCATCGCCTGCCGGTGCCGTGGTGAACTCGGTGAGCGCGGACCAGCCTTCGTCCGTGCCGTCGCCCACGGCGTAGACATACGTCGTGCCAGGTTCGAGACCGCTCAGCACGGCGGTGTGCCGGTTCACGACCGGATCGTTCACCACATCGGGCGTTTCGAGGCGTTGGGTCTCCGCCGCGACCACCGTGGGGGATTTCGGAGTAAAGCGGTCATGATCTGACTTCTTTAAATACGCCACGGCGCCCTTTGCCGCCGAGGCGTTCGTGCGCCATTGGATGGTCTGGGTCGTCTGCGGATCGCCGCTCCACGTGAGCACCACGTGGTCGGGCGTGGCCGAAGAAGGATAGGAGGTGAGGCGGAAAACGTTGACGATCTTACCGGCATCCGCGCGCTCGTCGAGGCCACGCAGGAGGACAAGCCCTTTGAGTTCCGCCGGAAGTGACGTAATCGTGTTGTCCTCGTCCGCATAGGGCATTGCGCCTTCGTCAAGCTTGCCCAGGGTGTGGCCGCCGGGATAGATCTCGGTCACCGTAAGGGCGGCCGCCGCGTCCTGGGGTCGCAGCCCCACGAAGTAGTGTTCGCCCGCGCCGGAGAGGGAATTCACACCCAGGCCGACCGCGCCCTCATCGAAGGCCTTCTTCCAGACATCGAATTCGCGCTTGCCCACCTGGATCCGAAGGGCCGTGGACTTGAACCCACTTTCCCGAAGCCAGAACGGTTCATCCTTGAGCCGCACATCCTTGATCACAAACACCTCGACGGGCGTGTTGACCCGGAACGTGATGTGTTCCGAACCCAGGATGTGGCGCTCGTCTTCCGTGAGCGCGCCCAGGCTTTGTTCAAGCGTCAGATTCGCCAATTCTTCGGGACTGAACTGGCCCTTGAATCGCTCAAGCGCTCCCGCCACGGTATCGTGTACGGACGGATGCACACCCACATGGGCCCAGGCGCCCGTCGTCAGCAGCAAGCAGATACACAAGGCCATTCGCGTGTTTCGAATCATTTGTTTCTCCTCGAGTACGGGGTGTTGAGGGCGGAAATAGTGATTCCCGCGATGATTTCTCTGTGAAGTAACAGCGAGGTGTCGCCGTTCGTTCCCATCGCCAGGTGGGATGATCTCAAATGTCCGGGGAAATAGGACTTATGGGTCCTATAGGTCTTATGGGCCGTATGTGCCTATAAGACCCATAGGACCCATAAGACCTATAAGCCCCATTCGTTCTCGCCAGTTCTACCCCGTCAAACGGTCTCCGGCACCACCCACGGCTCGCGATACGTCCGCTTCACAAGCCCGTTCGCTTCGGCATCGTCAACAAATCCTTCCGTGGCCGCGTCGATGTGCTGCGTGCGGCGCGTGCGGTACGCGATGTTGCCGTACTGCGAGAGCAGCGTCGACAGGTGCAGCTTCTCGATGTCCGCGGTGGGTTCATTGCGCGTGCGAATGCAATCGAGGAAGTTCCGGATGTGCTTGGTGTTCGATGTTGTAAACTCGCCGGGTTCGCCCGCCACCGCCACGCCGTCCGCGTTGAACGCCTGCCAGCCGTCGCCGTGCCGCCCCAGGAACAGCATCTGCTTCGTGCCGTAGACCTCGATGCGGGTGCCGTTGAATGGCCAGTTCGGCAGGCCGTCGGTGTCGCGAATCTCGAGCGGCGTCTTCTTCATGTATGGCGCCCACAAGGCCTGCTCGAAACACATCGTCAGACCGTTGTCGTAATCCCAGGTGACCGTGTGCGTGTCGGGCGTCTCCTGGTCGTCCTTGAAGAAGTTGATGCCGCCGCCCGATACCACCGTCTTCGGGTATTTCCGGTCGATGAGCCAGCGCGCCACGTCAATCTGGTGGATGCCATCGTTGATGATGTCGCCGCCCGAATAGTTCCAGAACCAGTGCCACGCGTAGTGGAAGTGGTTTTCGTTGAACTCACGCTTCGGCGCCGGGCCGAGCCACATGTCGTAATCAACGCCTTCCGGCACGGGGCCGTCGGGCTTTTTGCCGATGTCGACACGCTCCTTGCTGTTCAACACGCGCACGAAATGGATATCACCGAACTCGGGCGTGCGCGAGTATTCGATGGCGCGAACGATGTTCTCGTTGCTGCGGTTCTGCGCGCCGACCTGTACGACGCGATTGTACTTGCGCGCCGCCTCCACCATCTTGCGGCCTTCCCAGATGCTGTGCGACGCCGGCTTCTCGACGTACATGTCCTTGCCGGCCTGGCAGGCCAGGATGGTGCCCAGTGCGTGCCAGTGATCCGGCAGCGCGCCCACGATGGCGTCCACCTCCGGATCCTCAAGCATCTTGCGGAAGTCCTGCGTAATCTGCGGCCGCTTGCCGGTGAGCTTCTCGATGTTGGCCGCGCACGCGGGCGGACGGCGACTGTCGGGATCCGCGAGCCAGCGGATTTCCACATCTTCCATGCGGGCAAACTCGTCGGCCAGGAAGCTCCCGCGGCCGCCGGTGCCCATGAATCCCACCACGATGCGCTCGTTCGCACCCGAGGCATTCAAGGAAACCCCCGATGCCAATGCCGCCGTCGCCACAGTCGAATACTTCAGGAATTCCCGACGACCGATCGTGCTCATAGCAGTGTCTCCCGGTTAGTAGGTTCTTACAAAGAGCCTGCCGCAATCCGAAGGGCAAAATCAATGGGAGTGATGAGAGGGTTGAGAGAAAGGAGCCACCAAGTGCGCCATCCCTGCCATACTTCCCATGACTCCCATAGCTCTCATGACTCCCATCCCGAAAACGAAAAAGCCCCGGGCCGGCCTCAACCAACCCAGGGCTTGCAGAATTCTTCCCTTACTCCAGCACCGCCCCCGTATTCGCGCTGGTCACCAATCGCTGGTAGCGCTTCAGCCACCCGCTGAGCTTACGGTCCGGCGGCGCGGGCGCGGCCTTGCGGCGCGCGTCAAGCTCGTCATCCGACAGCTTCACATTCAGCGAACGCGCCGGAATGTCGATCTCGATGATGTCGCCGGTCTGCACGAGCCCAATGTTGCCGCCTTCGGCCGCCTCGGGGCTGACGTGCCCGATGCAGGCACCGCGCGTGCCACCCGAGAACCGCCCGTCGGTAAGAAGGCTGACGCTCTTGGCAAGGCCCATGCCCATGACGGCCGAAGTGGGGGAGAGCATCTCCTTCATCCCCGGACCGCCCTTCGGGCCTTCGTAGCGGATCACAATGATGTCCCCCGCCTTCACGTCGCCGGCAAGGATGCCCTTCATCGCGTCGTCTTCGGATTCAAACACGATCGCCGGACCGGTATGACGCAGGATGCTCGGATCCACACCCGCTTCCTTCACCACGGCGCCGTTCTGCGCCAGGTTGCCGAACAGGATCGCGAGGCCGCCGGTCTGGCTGTAAGCGTTGTCCAGCGTGCGGATGCATTCCGGGTTCTGCGTCGACGCACCCGCAATATTCTCGCCCAGCGTTTGCCCCGTCACCGTCGGGCATTCAAGATGGAGCGCGCCGGGTTTCTTCGAGAGTTCGGACAGGATCGCGCTGATGCCGCCCGCGGCCGCCACGTCTTCCAAGTGCCACTTGCTCGAAGGCGACACCTTGCAGATGTTCGGGACGCGCGCCGAGACTTCGTTGATGCGTTCGAGCGGATAGTCGACACCGGCCTCGTGCGCGATAGCCAGCGTGTGCAGCACGGTGTTGGTCGAACCGCCCATCGCCATGTCAAGCGCCAGCGCGTTGTCGATGGATTTCGGCGTCACGATGTCGCGTGGACGAAGGTCGAGGTCGAGCAGCTTCATGACCTGTTTCGCGGCCCGCTTGATGAGGTCGCGGCGTTCCTGCGTCGTCGCGAGGATGGTGCCGTTGCCGGGCAGCGCCAGGCCGAGCGCTTCGCAGAGGCAGTTCATCGAGTTGGCCGTGAACATGCCCGAGCACGAGCCGCAGGTCGGACACGCGTTGCGTTCCAGGTCGGCGAGCTGCTCGTCGTTGAGCTCGCCCTTCTTATACGCGCCCACGCCCTCGAACACGCTGATAAGGTCGATGGTCTTGCCTTCCTTCGTCTTGCCGGCCCACATCGGACCGCCCGAAACGAAGATGGTCGGAATGTTGCAGCGCATCGCGCCCATGATCATGCCCGGCACGATCTTGTCGCAGTTCGGAATGCAGATCATCGCGTCGAAGCGGTGCGCGTTGATGACGGTTTCCACGCAGTCCGCGATCAGCTCGCGCGAGGGCAGGCTGTAGTTCATGCCGCTGTGGCCCATCGCGATGCCGTCGTCAACGCCGATCGTGTTGAACTCGAAAGGCACGCCCCCGGCTTCGCGCACCGCCTCCTTCGCGAGCGCCCCGAGTTCGTTCAGGTGCACATGGCCCGGAATGATCTCGATAAAGCTGTTGCAGATGCCAATGAACGGCTTGTCGAAATCCTTCTCGGACTTGATCTGCCCGGTCGCCCACAACAGCGAGCGGTGCGGCGCACGCTCGAACCCACGCTTGACGGTATCACTGTTCACGGTAAGAACCCTTCCACTTGGCGGCTTACGAAGCCCAAGCCGCCGCCCTATGATGCCTCAGGATGACAAAGGAGGCTAGTATACTCACGCTATTCACCCGCCACAAACGCCCCCCCGCATTATTGCGAAGAGAGGTGAGGTAAGCCCAGGAATGGGAGTTATGGGAGGAATGGGACCTATGTTTTCCCCTCTTCATCTTCGTCCATACGGTCCATAAAGTCCATATGGTCCATCGCCTTGCCTCATACCCCCAAGCCTTCGAGTTGATTCCTTTGCGTTCTATGCGTTCTTTCGCGGCAAATGGTCCCGGGATTCCTTCGAAGGCATATGGGAAACTGGGGGATTATCGCCCTGCGACGGCCTCTTCCTTACGACTATAGGTCGTCGAAATATAGTCGTCGACAATCTGGCGGAAGGCTCCGGCTACTTCTTCCGGCGATCCGCTGAGAGTCTTGAACTTCTTACCGTCGATGTACACCGGGCAACTGGGATCCTCGCCACTGCCGGGAAGGCTGATGCCGATGTTGGCCGCCTTGGATTCCCCCGGCCCGTTGACGATGCAGCCCATCACCGCCAAGCGCATCGTCTCAATGCCTTCGTACTCGCGACGCCACTCCGGCATCTTCGCGCGCACGTAATCCCCGACCTGCTCCGCCAACTCCTGGAAGATGGTGCTGGTCGTCCTGCCGCAGCCCGGACACGACGTAATGCTCGGCGAGAACGCCCGCAATCCCAGCGCCTGCAGCATCTCACACGCCGCGTACACTTCCTCGCGCCTATCTCCACCCGGGCTGGGCGTAAGCGACACGCGGATGGTATCGCCGATACCCGCCTCGAGCAGCACGGCCATCGCCGCCGTGGACCAGACCTGTCCCTTCATACCCATGCCTGCCTCCGTGAGGCCGAGGTGTAACGGTTGCTCCGTCTTCTCGGACAATTCCCGGTACAGCCGAATAAGGTCCGTCGGCACCGACGCCTTACACGAGATGATGATCTGGTCCTTGCGCAGTCCGCAATCCTGGGCGAGCTCCGTAGACTGCAGCGCACTGATAATCATGCACTCGTTCAACACCTCTTCCGAAGTCTTGCCAAGGTTCTGCTCGGTATTCTCCTGCATCTTGCGCAGCACCAGTTCCGGATTCAGCGAGCCGGCATTGACGCCGATGCGCACGGGCTTGTTGTTGTCCACGGCGATCTGGCATATCGTGGCGAACTGAACGTCGCGCTTGGATCCGCGCCCAACGTTGCCGGGATTGATGCGATACTTATCCAGCGCCACCGCGCACTCGGGATGCTCGGTGAGCAGCTTATGTCCGTTGAAATGAAAGTCCCCGATGAGCGGCACGTTGCACCCCGCGTCGCGCACGCGCTTGCGAATTTCGGCCACAGCCGCCGCCGCTTCCGGCGTGTTGACGGTGAAGCGCACCAACTCCGACCCGGCCTCGGCCAGGTCAACGACCTGTCGCGCCGTGGATGCGATGTTGGCTGTTTCCGTGTTCGTCATGGATTGCACGACCACCGGGGCGCCGCCGCCGACCGTCACGCCGCCAACCTTTACCGCAATCGTCTGCCGTCGCTGCACGGAACTCATATTCCCGTTTCCTTAATCCGGCCCGCTTATGTAACAAGGGCCGGATGGGTGAACATCCGGCCCCGGAACTCAACCAATGTTGTGGCGCGTCGCGCCATGAGGGTAAAGAGACCTATTCAGATCTTACCTTGCTCTTCTTGTTTCCGCAACCCTTGCAGTTGCCGCAGGATTTGATCTTCTCCGTCACAATATCCACCCGGATCTGTGCGTTGATCACAACTTCACCGTCTTCAATCGAGATTTCCGCCGCCGCGCAGGGATCGCCGGGCCCTCCGGGCTCGCGGCCGGTGAGGACTTCCAGGGCCGACTGCACCGCGAAAAAATGCTTGAGCCCGAGGAACTCCTCAAGTTCGTCTTCGACGGGATGCTCCGCTACAAAATCCGCCGATTCCCAGGCAAGAATGTCGTCGACGCTACGCCCTTGCAGGCAGTCGAGGAGCAGCGCCGCCACCCCAACGCCTTGTCCGCAGGTGCGCTTCGAAAACGCGTATCGTTTCAGCCGGTCCTCGTTGTCGATGACGACCTCGATGACTTCCGTGATATCCGAGCAGGGCACTGCTGATACCTCTTAGGGTTCCCGAACTTCATCGACCTTCGCGGCCAGCACAAAATCGCTCTCGGTGAGCCCGTCAATCTTGTGCGTCCAAATCTCTATCTTCACTTTACCATACGAAAGGTGGATGTCGGGATGGTGGTTCTGCTCGTCCGCAATTTGCGCCACGCGGTGCGTGAAGTCCGCCGCCTGCATCCAATCGTCAAAATCGTAGTGGTTCTCGAGGTGGTGTTCGTTCACCACTTTCCAGTCGCCGCCGAGACGGGCCTGAAGGTCGTTCAGTTCCTGTCCTTTCAACGGCGGGATGCCGCCCTTGCAGGGCTGGCATTCTTTCTGAGCAAGTTCAGAAGCCATATCTATTCCTCTCGGGGCAAGTGAATCACTGCCCTCTTAGGTCTTCTTTACACATCAAACACAGGCAAGGAACGCGGATGCCAGAGGTCAAGGTCCGACCCCTCGTCCAGTTCCACGGGACCGAAGCGCAACGTGTACGGCTCTTCGCCCGCGGGGTAATACGTCGCGGTAATGCCGTCTATCTTCCACACGCCCTCGTCCGGCCCGCGCAGCACCAGCGTATG
>JAVEWL010000200.1:0-8415 GCA_034004565.1 FCB group bacterium
GGGTGCGGAGTTGCACTTGCTAACAGGAATGTTCTTGAAGCTGTGCTTTGCAGGCTTACGCACAAGTTTGCGAAGTGCAACTTCAAAGACAGTGGCGTTACCAAGTGCAACCCCGCGCCCTCCGCGCCAATGCGGTCGTGCAGCACCTCCACCATTCGTTCAATTCGTCCCATTCGTGGTTGTATTGGTCTTGCGGTTCTTTGTGCCTTCGAGTCTTTGTGGTGATCTTTGAACAATCACTTCTTGGCGTCCGCACCGATGGCGTCTTCGTCAAATACCGCATGATGGATCGTGGTGCGGGCATCGGCCGTGTAGATGATGTGAATCTTCCCGTCCTTGCCCTGAATGGCATAGGGATACGCGAAATCACGGTCGCCCGATGCAATATTCTGTTTGAGGGGCCAGGTCTTTCCGCCGTCTTTCGAAAGGGCCACGGTCAACGGATCGCGGCTGTTCATGCTGTCGTTGTACACGAGCAGCAAATGGCCATTCTCGAGCCTCAGCAGGTCAATGGCCGCATTGGGATTGGGGAAGGCCGTGTCCTTGCCTTCGGTCCAGGTCTTGCCCCCGTCGAAGGATTCGGACTCGACGATGTAGCCGTCGGTAACGCTCTCGTAACCGCCGCCGCGGCGCGCGTACATGAGCAGATGGTTGTCGTCCAACTGTACCGGCGCCGGCTGGAGATTGCCCACGCGCGATTTGATGCGCGAGCTTTCGACCCACTTGTTGTCGTTGTTCTTCGCCGTGTAGCGCAAGAAAAACGACATCGTGTCCGCGCCGACAATTTCACGGTCGTGGCCGGTCTCGTGGTAGACGGGCAGCAGGTAATCCCCGTTGTTCAGTACAATCGGCTTGCCGCGCACCATCGTACCGCGTTCCCATGTAAGGATGAACGAGTCGGACCACGTGTTCGCGCCGTCTTTCGAGACCTTGCCCTTGATGATCGAATCCGACCACGTGTCGCCGTAGCGGTTCACGTAGAAGAGCCACACCAGGCCATCGGGTGCCTGCCATACGACGGGATTCCCTTCCGGCGTCCAGGGCGTATCGGCCAGCACGAATGCCTTCGACCACTCCGCCTCGCCTTTCTTGAGCCGCTTGCCGTAACAGGCGGTGTCGCCCTCGTATTCGCCCCCGCCGCCGTAGTACGCCAGAAGCAAATCGCCGTTGGCCAACTCGGTTATGGACGCCGGATGCCGGTAAGGACCGGGATCGCCGTCGCCGGCGATTTGTGCGGTCTGAATGTCAGCCGAAGCCATTCCTGCAAGAAGACAAAGCGTGATTAGTCCGCGCATCAAGCTCATGATTAACCTTCCTTGCTGCTCATCGTTGAGGACACCGCACTGCTTTGGGTGCAGTGTAAAGGTCGCGCGGCCGCCTTGTCCAGCCCTGCGCCGCGGACGCCTCTCGCGTTCGCGCCATACCTCTTCGCACAAAGCGCACTAACCGGCGCAAACGCAATATGCGCAGCAAGAAATGCGCAGGATTATTACCTTTTTAACCTTACAAGTAGCAGTAGTACAGCATCTATACCGTACACTCTTTGACGGATCGGGCAGTTGCGGGTAGAATTGATTTTGTCGTCGTTAACGAGCGATGCCGCGACCCCGGCTCGTGCCGGGATGGCGGCGACGGGGGACGGCCTGGCCAGCCGCTCATGTGAACAAACGAAATCCGTGTGAATGCAACAGGGACATTAAGGGGAAAGTTCTCACCATGAGAAGCAAAGGCTTTACGCTCATCGAACTGTTGGTGGTTATTGCGATCATCGGGATTTTGGCGGCCATCTTGCTGCCGGCCTTGTCTCGGGCTCGCGAAGCGGCTCAACGCGCCACCTGCCAGAATAATCTCAAGCAGATGGGTGTGACATTCAAGATGTACTCCGGCGAATGCAAGGGCATGTACCCGCGAATGCTGGCTAGCGCGCAGGAAAGCCAGGACTGCCAAACGGCCGGCTGGCCTGTGGAGGCCGGCGTTCCAGTCGGTATTGCGACCGGCTTCAATGTGCCGGACGTGTATCCCGAGTACCTCTCGGATCCGGAAGTCGTGTTCTGTCCGTCCGATGCAACTTCCTCGGCGGACAACATCACCAGCCAGGTTGCGGACCCGCAGGGCACGGTGGGTTCCGCCGTGTTCGGCATTCCCTGCACGAGCGAGAATGAAGGCTGGAAATCCGTGGACGACAGCTACATCTATTGGGGCTGGGTGCTCGATGCGTGCGATTCGAAAGACCCGCAAGTCGCCGAGTCCGCGATTGGCGCCACGGGTACGGGAACGGTGCCCGCACAGATGGCCGCGTGGTACGCCGAAATCCTCGCTGCGGCAACGGCAAATGATATCGAGGCTTTCGATGCGGACATCGCGGTGGTCGCGCCCGACGGGAACGCCGGCGGCGAAACCATCATGCGCCTCAAGGAGGGCGTGGAGCGCTTCATGATCACGGACATCGATAATGCGTCCGGCAGCGCCATGGCCCAAAGCAGCCTCTTTGTCATGTATGACCGGGTCGCCACGGATGTCGGTTCGTTCAACCACGTCCCCGGCGGCAGCAACGTGCTCTTCATGGACGGCCACGTAGAGTTCCAGAAGTATCCTTCCGATGCGCCCGTTACCGCCGGTTTCGCCGCCTTGAGCAGCGTAACCGCGGAATAGCTATCGAAGAGTTCGCGACCACACACTACGAGATGCGCCCCCTTTCCGCTGCCGGGAGAGGGGGCGTTTCTTTGAACCCACACGCCTTCTCCGTTCGCTCACTGTTGGTAAACGCGCGAGCGCCGGTCCTATTTCCCGATGCAGAAGGTACTGAAGACGGCTTCGAGGATGTCGTCGGGCGTGGTTTCACCGGTAATCTCGCCGATGGCGTGAAGCGCCTCACGCACGTCGATGCTGATAAACTCGGGCGACGCGCCGAACGCGCTGAGGGCCTGGTCCAGGGCGTCGGCGGCGCGGCGCAGGCTGTCACGCTGGTGCACGCGGGAGAGCATCTCGTGCTCAGGCGAAATGGCGTTCTCACCCAGGAACAGGCGGCCCAAGGCGGCCTCCAATTCGCCAAGCCCATCGCCCGTAGTGGCGGAAACGCGGCACACCGCCGCAAACGGCACATCCCAGTCAGGCAGGGCCGCGTCGGGGGCCAAGTCGATCTTGTTCAGGGCAAGGATAAGGGGCACTTCAAGGTCCTGCAATTCCTGGGCGAGCACGCGGTCGTCTTCGGTGACGCCGGATGCGGTATCAACGACAAACAACACCGCACCGGCGCATTGCAGCGCGCGGCGAGCCGATTCAACGCCAATCTGCTCGACCTCGTCAACCGCTTCGCGCAGGCCGGCGGTATCGATGAGGCGGATGGGAACACCGGCAACCGTGATGGTCTCTTCCAGCAGATCGCGCGTGGTGCCGGCATGCGCGGTGACGATGGCGCGGGCATCGCGCAGAAGAGCGTTAAACAGACTCGACTTCCCCACGTTCGGCCTGCCCGCCACGACCATGCGCGCGCCCTCGCGATAGAGACGGCCGGTCTCGGCGGTGGCGAGAAGATCGCGCATGCGGTCACGCACGGCGACGAGTTCCTCCTGAAGGCGAGCGTCGATAAGTTCGGGTAAATGATCGTCGGGAAAATCAACCGCCGCCTCGATGCGCGCCTGCGCTTCGATCAGGCGCTCGCGCATTTCGCCCAACGCCCGCGACAAGGCGCCTCCAGCGGCGGCAGTGGCGGCGCGCAGCCCGGCACGGGTCTGCGCGCGGATGCGATCGATGACGGCTTCGGCCTGAATCAGATCGATGCGCCCGTTCAGGAAGGCGCGCTTGGTGAACTCGCCGGGTTCAGCGAGTCGTGCGCCGCGTTCGAGCACAAGTTCCAGAATCGCCTGCACGGGCGCCGCCCCGCCGTGGCAGTTGATCTCGACCACGTCCTCGCGCGTGTAGCTGTGCGGCGCCCGCATGACGTGAACGAGGACCTCGTCGAGCGCTGCGCCGTCGTGGCGGATCTCGCCGAGAAATACACGGCCGCGTCCGTTCCGGAGGTCGCGGCCGCGGCTCGACGCGAAGACTTCCGCGACGATAGAAACAGCATTGCCGCCGCTCAGACGCACTATCCCGATGGCGCCTTCGCCAGGGGGCGTCGAAACGGCGGCAATGGTATCTTCAGGAATTCTCGCCTTCACGGCGCGTTTCGCCTCCTTCGGGGGGGGCGTTAAACGACTCGCGGCGGTAGTTCGGGTCCGGGCCGTAGAGCGCATTCGAACGCGGCGTCGTCGAGGCCTGATCCTGCTGACCCTCGCGCGACCCGCCTACCGGACGGCGGCGACGGCGCGTGCCGTGACGGCCGCTCTGCTCTTCGCGACCGGCCGGAGCCTGCCGCTCGCCCGAAGGCGCCGCACCCGCCGGCATCGGCGGACGAGGCCCGGAATCGTTGCGGCGGGGAGGCTGGTCGCCACGGCGCGGAGCATCGTCCCGGCGCGGTCCCTGCGGACCACGATCGCGATCGCGTCCGCGATCGCCGCCGCGCTCGGGCCGGGGACCACGGTCGCCGCGCTCGGGACGCGGACCGCGATCCGCGGGCCGCTCTCCCCCGCGCTCGCTGGAACGCGCACCACCGCGATCACCGCCACGGTCGCGTCCACCCCGGTCACCGCCACCGCGGCGTCCACGATCGCGTCCGCCACGCCCTTCACGGGAACGGCCCCCGCCGTGACGGTCATCCGAAGGCGCTTCGCGATCGGCTTCTTCTTCGCTAAGCTGGCTCATGCCCTTGGGCTGGATGATGACGCTGCGAATCTGGGCATTGCCCACGCTATACGTCTCCACATCGGGGTCGCCCTGGAGCGCCATATGGATCAGGCGGCGTTCCTGCGGGTCGAGCGGCTTGAGGCGTACACGCTTGCCCGTTTCCTTGGCGCGTTGCGCACTGCGCTGGGCGATTTCCTCCAGCGTGTCGCGGCGCCGTTCGACGTAGCCTTCAATGTCCACCGCAATGCGCTCGACCTTCTCGGGGTCTTCGCCGGTATTGACCATGCGGTTGATCAGGTACTGCAGCGCGGAGAGGGTCTTGCCCTTGCGGCCGATGAGGATCGCGGAGTCGGGCGAGTCGATGTTAAGACGGATCGTGCCGTCGTCCATGAACTGCGTGCTGACTTCGGCCGTCATGCCCATGCGAGCGATGATTTCCTGGAGCAGCGCGCCGGCGTCGTTGCCGCGCAGGTCAACGTTCCCCCCGCCGCCGCCTTCGTCGCCTTCCACTGTGACGCGCACAACAACGTCCCGGGCCCCCAACCCGAGAAAGCCCTTGCTGCCCTCGTCGATGATCTCGACGCGCACTTCGTGCAGCTCTTTGCCGAGCTTGTCGAGGGCCGCCTGGATGGCGTCCTTGCGCGTCTTGCCGCGCATTTCAATTTGCCTCATGTGTGAGAGTCTCCTATGGCTTCTGCCATTGGCTTCCGGGAAGCGGGTGCGCCGCACATCGTGGTTCCCGCCCGTCGATGCGCGCGGCCGCTATGGGGCCTGTACTCACGGACGCTTCCCCTGCTTGAGTTCTTTTTGCTGACGCCGCTGGCGGGCTTTGGCCGCCGTGTAGAAGTGCTGGCGCTTCCGGGGCATGCGCCGCTTCGGAGGATTGGCGTCGACTTTAATGGTCTGCGTAAAGGCCGTCTGCGCGATACCCAGCACGGTGCTGACTAGGATGTACAGGCACAGGCCGGACGGCAGGGTGTAGCAGAATACGCTGAACATGATGGGCATGATGTTCATGATCATCTTCATCTGCTGCGCGTTGGCGCCCGCGCTGGGCGTGGTCATGGGCATGATCTTCTGGCTCACGAACATGCTGATGGCCATCAGAATCGGCAACAGGTTCAGGTATTCCAGGTATTGCCCAACCATGGGGACGTACAGCATGAACGGCATGTGCAGCAACCGGTCGGCCTGCGACAAGTCGGTTATCCACAGCATGAACGGCGCTCCGCGCAACTCGAATGCCGTGGACAGCATCTTGTACAGCGCGAAGAAGACCGGCATCTGCACCAGCAACGGCAAGCAGCCGCCAAGGGGGCTGACGCCGCGCTCGCGGTAGAGCAGCATCATCGCCTTGTTGAGTTCCTGGGGATCCTCGGCGTGCTTCTGCTTGAGTTCTTCCATCTCCGGCGCCAGAAGCTGCATCCGCTTCATGCTCTTGATCTGCTTGACGGATAGCGGGAACACCGCAAGCCGGACCAGCACCGTGAGCAGGATGATCGCTACGCCGTAGTTCGGAATGATGGCGTAGAACCAGTTCAGAATGTTCAGCAGCAATACCGCGAAAGCATTCATCGGCGCGCCAAAAAACGAGGTGCCGTAGAACCGCTGGATGCTCGGAAGCGTGTCCCACGCCTCCTTCAAATGCGCTAGATGGCTCGGCCCAATGTACATCCGGAAGTCCTGGGCAATTTCGCCTCCAGGCGGAACCGTCGCGCTCGGGGCCGTCAACCCGAAGCGGTAATGCGTGGCGTCCGAGGCCTGCGCCCACGCTTTGGCGCCCTCGTACTCCGGCTTCATCGCCACCGTGAAATACGCGCTCTTGTCGGCAATGAACTCCACGCCGGGAACGATTCGAGGCTGTTCGACGTCGATACCCGACGTCACCACCGTTTCGTTCTGCCCGTTCACGCGCCACACCAGGGCTTTCGGCATCATCAGGGAAATTTCGCCGGTAACGATGTCCGGCCCCCAGGTCAACAGATACGAAGGCGTATCGTCCAGGGCCAATTCGCGCGGCGTCGCCTCGCGGTTGGTGTAGGACACGCGAACGTTCACGACGTGCCGCGTTTCGTCCAGCGAAATCCGTTTGCGAACTTCCGCCACGCCCGGGAGATCAAGCCGGAAAGTAACGGACTTCGGTCCTTGCTCCGCCACGTCCCAGCGCACCTTGTTCAGGCGTTCGCCCAACCCCGGATCGCTGAAACGCAGTTCCAGCGGATAGGTCGCGTTGAGGTCGTTCTGCCCCTCGAGCGGTTCCGGCACGAGCTGCTGGGAGTCCTTTCCCCCTTCGCCCAGGATGACCTCCGCCTTCTTCAGACGCGCGCCGATCCGCGTGAACACAAGCCGGAGGATTCCGTCCTCCAGCGTCACCTCATCCGCGGCGGGCTCGACCTGCTCCGGCGGCGCGGGCACGTTCGCCCACGAAGCACCGGCCGTTTCCGAAGTTTCGACTGGCGCTTCAGGGGTAGCCGCACCGGACTGCGCCGCCTGCCGCGCCGCGATCTGCTCCGGCGTTTGCGGCGGAACCTTCGGCCGGTTCTTCTCGGACCAGAAGAGATAGCCCAGAAGGAGCAGCGTCATGAGGATCACCGCAAACGTCTGGTTGCGGGCCATGCGCCGATCGTGATCTTGGTCGTCGTACACCTTGGCTACTCCATCTTAACCGTTGGTACCAAGGCGCGTTGCGTCAGGGTACAGGGTCGTATCCTCCTCGGCAGAAGGGTTGGCAACGCAAAATTCTCCAGAACGCGTAGCCCATGCCCAACATCGCTCCATGTTTGCGTATCGCCTCGATGGCATACTGCGAACAGGAGGGTTCAAACCGGCATTGAGGACCAAACACCGCGTTGAGAACGGGGGAAACAAGCCGTTGGTACAGCCGGATGAGCGCCACAAATACGCTACTCAACCGTCACACCTCCCATCTTGCGCACCGTCCCCTGGACAGCATCGCACATCTGGTGGTAATCCAACGTCGCCGCCTGGGGCCGGGCCACCACCACAAGGTGAATGCCCTCGGCCACACAGTCCCGATGCGTACGGTAAATCTCGCGCAGGTAACGCTTGATGCGATTGCGCACCACCGCCTTACCGACCTTGCGCGAAACGGCAAACCCGAATTTCGTGCCCCGCCCTTCCCGGCGGGTCGCATAACATATCACCGCCGAACTCACCCGCTTGGAACCCTCGCGATACACGGCGAGAAAATCTTTGCGACGGGTAAGTCGCTCGGAACGAAACAGCTTCTGCGAGCCCGACACGCTTGGTTAACCCTCAGGCCTACACAGGGCCAAGACTTACGCTGACAGGCGCTTGCGCCCCTTCTGACGACGGCGGCGAATGACGTTGCGGCCGCCCGGAGTCGACATGCGCTCCAGGAAACCGTGCGTGCGCTTACGCTTGATGTTGGAGGGTTGGAAAGTCCGCTTCACTGCATTCTCCTCGACTTCGTAACCATGCCATGAACCAAAATATCCGCCACACGAAAATACGGCCGGTCGTGACAGGCACACCGGGCCGATTTTCGCGCACAGAGTCTAAGTGCTTTAGTATAAGAAATTTCCGAACCGGCAGTCAAATAAGGAATGGGGAACGAAGAACGAGGCACGAGGAATGAGAAAAGGAAGCGTCCCTTGGGGCAATTTGCGACTTATGGGGCTTGCAGGCGACCCATCCGGCCCATAAGAC
>JAVEWL010000201.1:0-8415 GCA_034004565.1 FCB group bacterium
GGTTGCGAATAAGGGCGTCAGCCATATCGATCTGGATGTGGGCGGCGTAGGGTACGAGGTGTGGGTGTCGTCGAACGTCCTGCGCAAGGTCGTTACCGAGCAGACCGTAACCCTTCTGACCCACTGCCACATCCGCGAAGAAATCTTCCAGATATTCGGTTTCCTGCGCGAGGAGGAAAAACTCCTCTTTCGCATGTTGCTGGGCATCTCGGGCATCGGCCCGAAATTGGCCCTGGCAATTCTGTCGGCGCTGAGCGTAACGCAGTTCGCCCAAGCCATCCGCGAAAATGACGTGACGGCCCTGACGCGCATCTCCGGCCTCGGCAAGAAGACCGCCCAGCGCATCGTGCTCGAGATGAAGGCAAAGCTCGGCCAGGACGCCGAGCTCAGCGCGATCCTCGACGAACCCATCGCCGTCATCGACGAGAACGACGACGTGCTGGCGGCACTCTGCGCCCTCGGCTGCACCATCGGCGAAGCGCGCAAACTGGCAACGAAGGCACGGGCCGAACTGGGCAATGGCGCCTCCGATGAAGACGTAGTGAAGAAAGCGCTCAGCTCCATTGCGAGGGTGACACGATGACCTTGGAAGATATCCTGGATCCCGAGGAGCAGCCCGAGGAACTTGCCGTAGAGGAACAGTTGCGCCCGCAGCGCCTGACGGATTTCCCCGGCCAGGAAGCCATCAAGGAGCGGGCGGACATCTCGATCAAGGCGGCGCGGGCGCAGCAGAAGCAGTTGCCGCACATGCTGCTGTCGGGACCTCCCGGACTCGGCAAAACCACCCTCGCCCGCATCCTCGCCAACGAGATGGGCGTGGACTATAAGGCGACCACCGGTCCCATCATCGAGCGACAGGTGGACCTCACCGCGATCCTGACGAGCCTCGAGGACCACGACGTCCTGTTCATCGACGAAATCCATCGTCTCCCCCACGCCGTCGAGGAAACGCTCTACTCGGCGATGGAGGATTTCGAGGTCGACATCATGCTGGGCAAAGGACCCACGGCACGGTCCATGCGCATCAGCCTGAAGCCCTTTACCCTCATCGGCGCGACCACCCGCGTGGGCCTGCTCACGCCGCCGCTGCGCGCCCGCTTCGGCGAGTCCTACCGGTTCCAGTATTACTCGCCCGAGGAACTCACCAAGATCATCTTACGCGCGGCCCGCATCTTCAGCGTGTCCATTGAGCCTGCGGGCGCGCTGGAAATCGCGAAGCGCTCGCGCGGCACCGCGCGCATCGCGAACCGCCTGCTCGAACGCGCGCGCGACTACGCCCTCGTCCACGGTGACGGCACCATCAACCTCGAAATGGCCAATGCCACCCTCAAAATTCAAGGCGTCGACGAACTCGGCCTCGAAGACACCGACAAATCGATCATGCGCGCGCTCATCGAGAAATTCGGCGGCGGCCCCGTGGGCCTGAGCAGCCTCGCCGTGGCCATCAGCGAGGAGCCCCACACGATCGAAGAAGTCCACGAGCCCTATCTCATACAGGTAGGCTTCGTGAAGCGCACGCCCCAAGGCCGCGTCGCCACGCCCTTGGCCTACCGCCACTTCGGCCTCGAACCGCCCGTCGCCGCCCCCAACAGCCAGGGCCTGCTCTTCAACTTCAACGGCGCAAAAGACCCAAAAGAAGTGGACCCGAAGCTGAAAGAAGAGTAGCCACACGGCGCAGCAGTCTTCACCACCAAGGCCACAAAGAACTGCAAGAGAAGAACAACCACGAATAAGACGAATCACACGAATCGGATCCGGGGTTGCGTGGGGCGAAGGGGTCTTTTCATTACTCCCATGCCTCCCATGACTCTCATAACTCCCATGGGACTTATAGGTCTTATGGGTCCTATGAGTCTTATGGGAGGGATGGGAGGCATGGGAGTAATGAAAAGACCCCTTCGCCCCACGCAACCCCGGATCCGATTAGTGTGATTCGTCTTATTCGTGGTTGTTCTTCTCTTGCAGTTCTTTGTGGCCTTTGTGTCTTTGAGCCTTGGTGGTGAAAATGGCCTTCTACTCCCCGAAAGGCCACGCCCCATCCTTCGCCCCGGGGCCCACGTTCACCGCCGGAAACCACGTCACATACTGATTACCCGTCTGGCCCGCGCTGGAGACGTCGCACACCTTCACCGTGGCGTCGCCGCAGGTCAGCGTGCCTTGCAGCCACGCGGGCAGCGGGCCGTACGCCGGCTCCAACGCGATCCGGACCTTGGCGGGATCGAGCGCGGGAAGCTGGTCCGGGTTGATGTCGTTGTACCGGGCGTCGTAGGCGAAAACGATCGGCCCACGGAACACCGACACCTTCCCCGCAACCTCTTCATCCCCCACCCAGAACCGCAACCCGAAATCGAGCGTCAGTTCAATGACATCCCCTTCGAACCACTCCCGCTTGATCTCCGCGTACGTCCCCGGCACGGGCATCGGAAGCATCTCACCGTTGACTTTCAACTCGGTCTGCTTCGACCAGCGCGGGATGCGCAATCGCAGGTTAAGCGTGGCGGGCCGCTCGGCCGACACGGTCAGCTTGATGTGCCCGTTCGCCGGATAGTCCGTCTCCTGCACAATCGTCAAGTGCCCCGTGGGCAGCGGCGCCACGATGCGGGACGGCCCGTAGAAATTCAGCGCCAACCCGTCCGGCGCGGCCATGACCGCCCAGTCCGCAAGCATGCCGAACGGCCGCGGCGCGTTTACGCTGCAGCAATTCAGGTCGGGCCCCGCCTTCGGAGCCTGCCAGTGCAGTTCCACGCCGAAGGTCCGCACGCCATCCATGGGCACGTTGTACGCGCAGCCGCGGCCGCTGTACGGCACCGCGCCCAGCGCGCTGTTGAGCGTGCTCCACTCCAGCTCGTCCGCCACACCCGATTCGCCCGTCAACCGCAGCATGTCCACCGACAGCGCAGCCCACGCGACGGTGCAGCAGGTCTCGATGGCACCCAGGTTGTACGGCGACCCCGTACAGCCCTCGCCCGACGAGAAACCGCCCGTATTGTGCCGGTCGCCCTTCACGCAACTGCGCCAGATGCGCTCGGTGGCCACGCGGTAGTCCTGGTTGCCCGTCAGCCAGTAAAGCAGCGGCAATGCCTGGTAATCGTGCAATGCCTCCCAACGGTGCGCCGGGAAATCCCACACCTCTTTCCCCTCGAGCGCCGCCTTGAGGTATTGTCCCGCGTTGGGCTCGTTCCACGCGTCGTGAACGATGTACTCCGCCAACTGCCGGTAACGTTCAACGCCCGTCTTCTCGTAGAGCAGCAGCAGCCCATGACACACCGCCATGTTCATCTGTCCCTGGCTGCCGTCGCAGGTCATGCTGGGCCCGCCCGGCCCGAAGGTCTCGAACAGCAGGTCGCCCATCTTGCGGCAGGCCGTGAGCGCGAACTCGTCCTGCGTATCCTCGTAATACAGCAGAAGCCCGAGCATGCAGTGGTAATGTCCCCACACGTCCCAATTGCCGCCCGTCAGGCGCGCCTCGGCCGGGAACGGTCCCAGGTAACCGTTCTCCGCCTGGCAGGCGATAAGGTCGCGCGCAAAGGCGTCGAGTGTCTTGCGCAATTCGGGGTCGCGCGTCACGCGCCAGTTTAGTTCGCCCGACGTCAGAAACTTCCCGGCAAACTCGCCCGCCCACGGCATCAAAGGCTCGCGCACGGGCCGCCGGTCGCGATCGCGGAAAACCTGCAAGATGGCCGGACTCGACTCCGGCACGATCTGGAACCAATTCTTCACGATGCGGTCGATCCGCTCACGCAGGTATCCCTGCAACTCGATTTCCGCCGTTGGTATCGAGCGGAACGTTGGCGCAACCGCTTGCTTGGGCAATTCACCCGCCGGTTGGCTCCAATCGTAAAAGGAAATGCGCCGCGTAGTGTGTGCATTCGTGTTGCCCTGGGCCGATTTCGCGGTGACGGTCCAATACATCTCGCCGTGCCGCGCGGCGTCAAACGGCAATTCGAAACGCGTCGCCCCGCCCGCGTCGTACTCCTGCAAAGGCTGCGTCTCCCCCTTGCCAGCGTACGTCCGCACCGTGTACGACTCCGCGCCCGCCGAAGGATGCCAGCGCAGCACCACGCCGGCCCTCTTGCGCCACTCGATGCCATCCGCCGGTTCGAGCAACGCGAAAGGCTGCGGCTTGGGCATGGGCTCGTTGATGCGCTGCGGCGGACCGACGATGCAGAACGCGCCGGCGTCGCCTAGCGAACCGGCCTCGGCGCGCATCCACGAGTCCGAACGAGCGGTCGCGGCCACGCGCACCTCGTCAATCGTCCCCTGGAACTGCCACGGCTCGAAATGCAGCACGCCGCGCCCGATGCGCAATTCTTCGATGCGAAGAGGGCCGGGCAAAGACGCATCCTGCTGGAATGCGACGCCGTCCACACAGATCGTGCGCGTGTGCTTCGCCGCGTCGTAGCGAATTACCGCCGAATGCCATTCGTCCGGGCGAATGGCCGTCACGTTGAGTTCCGGCGCTTCCTTGCCGTTCGACACGGCATTGGTATGTACAATTTCAGGCGTCTTAAGGCCGAAGTTAAACCAGTCCTTGGGTTCTTTACGTAATCCCGAAGCCAGCGTCTGCAGTTGGGGACCGCCGTGCACGCGGAACCGCACCGAAATCGTGATGCCGTCTCCCATGCCTTCCAGCAGCGCCGGGGCTACGTTCAGGAAACCGGGATCCGCAATGAACTCCGCGCCTGCGGGAGAAACCCCGACGCCGCCTTCGACCGACACCGCGTCCGCATGCCCCATCGCGTCCGCGAAGTTGTTGTTGAAATGCTGGACAAGGCGGTGCGGCTCCAGCCAAACGGGAACGGCGGGATTGCTTCCCGAATTGGGCATGCCGTAGTAGAGATCGAAATACTGTCCGGCGCGCCCGGCGACGATGCGCGGCACACGCACGTACACCTCCACCCCATCCCTGTCGCAGCGCACCACCTCGAACGGCAAGCCGGACCCGTCGGCGTGGATGGGCCAGATGTCAATCCCGTCCCGCGCGCCCGCTTCCGGCGAAAGGATCGCCCGCACCGGGAAGTTCTCCAGGTCCTCCTCCAGCACCGACGCATCAAGGTAGACCCGCTGCCGGACCTGCCAACCCGAATTCCACCAGTCCGCGCTCGCGGCATCCGTCGCCGCCAGCCCGCAAAGTACAAACCCGAGAAGCGTACCCATCGCGATTTCTCCCGTGGTGAATGGACCGGCAACAAGGTAGCACGTTCGACGTTCGGCGTTCGACGTTGGGTACCGCCGTCGCTCGGGTCGTTACGACCCGCAGGGGTCGAATGCGAAAAGCCCGGGCAGAGGCGAGGCAGCGTCGAATGGCAAACTTCGAACTGCCGACCGCGAACACGAAGAACACCAACAGGCGGGATTAATCTTGCGTCTTCTGGGCCCGGATTAAGAAGGGGAGGAGGAGAACGGCCGCAAGCGCGGTGACGGAACCAAAGGCGAAAGTTGTGGCGGGGCCATACCAATCCCATAGGAGACCGGCAAGGAGACTGCTCAGCAGCGCCGCCATCCCGCCTGCGAAGTTGAAGAGACCAAGGGCCGTGCCGCGCGCGTCGGCCGGCGCGAAATCGGCGACGAGGGCGCGGCCGACGCCCTGCGTCAGGCCCATATAGACTCCATAAATCAGGAACAGCGGCCAGAGGAATTCCTTGCGCTCGATGAGGGCAAAGCCCGCGTAAACCGCCGCATAGACAAGCCAGCCCAACGCCATCACGCGCCAGCGCCCGAGGCGGTCGCTCAAGATGCCCGCCGGATACGACAAGAGTGCGTAGGACAAGTTGTACAGGGCATAGGTGAGGACCACCGCGCCGTCGCTCATGCCGAGGCTTCGCGCCCGTAAGAGCAGGAACGTGTCGCTGCTGTTTGCCAAGGCGAACAGGGTCAGGGCGAAGAGCGCCTTCCAGAACGTGGGTGAGAAGCGTCGTGCCGCCCGCACGGTGGGTGCGGCAGCCTCGGTTTTGACTCCCGGTGAGGCCTCGCGCAACCGCATCGTGAGCAGAATCGCGAGCACGCCCGGCACGAGGGCCAAGCCGAAGATGAGCCGGTATTGCCCCGGCAGCAGGAACAGCAGCGCCGCCGCCAGCAGCACGCCGATGAACGCGCCGGTAGTGTCCATCGCGCGGTGGAAGCCGTAGGCGCGTCCCGCCTGGCCAGCGTCGATAGCATCGGCGATGAGGGCGTCGCGCGCGGTGGTGCGCAGGCCTTTGCCGACGCGGTCGACCGTGCGCGCCGCGAAGACCATCGGCCAGCCCCACGCGAAAGCCAACAGGCCCTTTGCGGCGTTGCCCAGGCCGTAGCCCCATTGAATATACGGCACGCGCCGCCGGAGCCGGTCGCTGTGCCAGCCGGAGAGACCCTTCATGACGCTGACCACGGCCTCGGCCACACCTTCAATGAGCCCGAGCGCGGCCACCGGCGCACCGAGCCCGCCCGCCGAACGCGCCGCCGACAGGAAGAGCGGGATGACGGGATACACCATCTCCGAAGCGATGTCCGTGAGGAGACTGATCCAGCCGAGGGTCAGGACAACCTTCGGCAGGTGGTGAGGGCCACGGCTCGGTGCATGGGATGTCGTCATCACGATTCACCCTCGGGTTGGCGGCAAACGGTACGCCCGGCGCCGCGCGGTGTCAAGCCGGGGAGCTCGCCCGCATACATGCGCGCGCACCGCGAGAATAGAGTCCCGGCGACACGATGGGGGCGCGGGATGGTATGATATGCGAAAGGAGCGTCCCATGGACCTGCAACACGAGTTCGAGCGTTCCGGCAATCTACTTTTCCGCTGGCGCAGCTACGTGCCGGCGTTTCTACTGGCCGTCATCCTGGTGGCCTTGACGGGATTCCACTACCCGCAGGGCAGTCATAAACTTGATATGGTCTGGGATTCCGTGTGCCTGGGCGTGGCCATGCTGGGGCTGGGAATACGGTTCTACACGGTTGGCCATGCGCCGGATCGCACCTCGGGTCGCAACACGAAGCACCAGGTCGCGGCGGTGTTGAATACGACGGGTCTGTATTCGATTGTGCGGCATCCTTTGTACGTGGGAAATCTTCTGATCTGGGTGGGGCTGAGCCTCTTCCCCCGGGAGTGGTGGTGCACCGCGATCATAGTGCTGGCCTTCGTGGTGTTTTACGAACGTGTGATGATCGCCGAAGAGCAATTCCTCCGGATGCGGTTCGGTGAACAGTTCACGCAATGGGCCGAGAAGACCCCCGCATTCTTTCCCCGCTTTTCCCTCTGGACCCCGCCCGCGCTGCCGTTCTCATTCAAGCGCGCGTTGCGCGGCGAGTACTCCGGCTTCTTCGGCATCATTCTCATTTTCAACCTGCTGGAGATTGTGGGCGATTTGTTCGCGAAGCATCGCCTCGAAATCGATTGGGAATGGGCGCTGCTCTTTGTATTTGCTCTTGTGGCTTATATTGTCCTTCGTCACATGAAACACCGGAAACTGCTGGAACGTAACTGAAGGGACGCGTTGCCGGCGTCTGCGCCGATCACTGGATATAGAGGGCGGCTGTTGTGCCGCCCGTTTTGTATTTGCACCCGCCGAGCCGCTACACTCGCCTGGGCATCGGGGCCCTCATCCATCATTCGGAAGGTACAGGTATGAGCAAGCGCATTTTGATTGTTGGCGGAGTGGCGGGTGGCATGAGCTGCGCGGCGCGCATCAAGCGGCTCGATACCGCTGCCGAAGTCGTCGTATTCGAGCGCGGCAGCCACGTCTCGTACGCCAATTGCGGCATGCCGTACTACGTGGGCGGCATTATCGAGGAACGGCAGAAGCTGCTGGTGCAGACGCCCGAGGTGTTGCGCGGGCGCTACGGACTCGATATCCACGTCCGGCACGAGGTGACCGCCATTCTGCGCGAGTCGCGGGAGATCGAGGTCAAGAACGTCGACACCGGCGAAACGCGGCGCGAGGCGTATGATTATCTAGTGCTGGCGACGGGGGCGGCGCCGGTGAAGCCGCCCATCCCCGGCGCGGACGGGCCGAACGTGCATGGCTTACGCGACCTGGAGGAAATGGATCGGCTCGCGGAGGCGGTGGCGAAGGCGAAGTGCGTGTGCGTGATCGGCGCGGGGTTTATCGGGCTGGAGCTGGTCGAGAACCTGCGTCATCGCAAGCTCGAAGTGGCACTGGTCGAGATGCAGAACCAGGTGATGCCTCCGCTGGACCGCGAGATGGCTCAGCCGCTCCTCGAGGAACTCAAACGCAACGAGGTCGAGGTGTTCCTCGAAGACCAGGCGGAGCGCATCGAACCGGACCGCGTAATCCTGCGCAGCGGCACCGAGATTCGTTGCGACGCGGCATGTCTCGTGGTGGGCGTCAAGCCGAATTCGGACCTGGCGCGCGCGGCGGGGTTAGCGCTGGGCGAGCGCGGCCACATTCGCGTGGACGCCCAGATGCACACCAGCGACCC
>JAVEWL010000202.1:0-8406 GCA_034004565.1 FCB group bacterium
CAATTTCGCGCCCTTCCAACAATACCGCGCGCATCGTCCGTTCCACCTGCGCAAACTCGCCGGAGGTTAGCGGACGCCGCGTGCGGGCATCGGTTACAGTAAACACGTCCACAACATAGCCGTCGGGACGCGTGAACAGTGCGGCGCCGTTGACGTCAACGAGGCACGCCGCGAAACTCCCCGCCAACTGCGCGAACAACCCTTGCCGGTCGCGTGTGCAGATGACCACTTCGCTCATTCCGGTAACGGGGTTGGCCACGGCCTGCAGGGCGAGGCCCGTATTGCGCGCGGCCGCGATGCATTGCAGGTGGCGCGCGATCTGTTGCGGCGAGAACGCCACCAGGTAGCGTTCGCCCAGGGAGCGCAGGTGCTCCTCCGCCTCGTCCGCAAGCGGCTGCGCGATCAGTTCGCGCACTTCCGCCGCCTTGCGCGCGCGCCATCCCTCTTCTCCGAGGGTTTCCGCGCGGCCCAGCAGCATCCTCTCCGCGCGCAGGTAGAGCTTCAGGAGCAGCGCGCCCTTCCACTCGTTCCACACGTTCGGTCCCACCGCGGACAAGTCCGCATAGGTCAACAGGAACAGCGTGCGCAGCCGCTGCTCCGTCTGCATCGTTTCCGCGAAACTGCGCACGATGCTTTCGTCGTCGATGTCGCGGAACTGGCTGATGTTGGTCATCAACAGGTGATGCTTGACCAGGAACGCGATGCGCTCGGCATCGTCATCCGAAATGCCCATCCGCTCGCACACCTGCCGTGTCAGGCGCACGCTCGCATCGACGTGGATGTCGCCCTCGGACTTGCCGAGGTCGTGAAAGATAATGGCCAGGATGAGAATGTGCACGTCCGACAGATGCTCGACCGACTCGCGCAGGCAACGTCCGACCGGGTCGTGCATGTCCTCCAGGGCCGCGATGGCTTCCACGGCGCGCAGCGTGTGCTCGTCCACGGGGTAGTGGTGGAAATCCTCGTAGCGAATGATGTCGCTCACGTCGCCGAACTCGGGGATATAGCGCCGCAGCAGCCCCACGGTGGCGGCCTGCCGGAGCGCGAACCCCGCCTCGAACGGCCGGCTGCAAATGGCCATGAAATAGCGCCGCACCACGTCGCTCGAGCGGAAGGTCTCGCCCACGAGATGCAGGTTGGCCGCAATCAGGCGTTCGGCGCTTCGGCTCAGCGGCAGCCTGCGCCGCGCGCATTCCCAGAACACCTCCATCAGCCGCGGCGGATGCTGGCTGAACCAGCGTTCGTCGGTCGAGGCGATGTGAATCTCGTTGTTGCGAATGGCGACGTGCGCCGGTTCCGGCAGGAATCCTTCGCTCACCGGCACCGTCGTCGGACAGTCGCAGATCTTCGCGGCGCTTTGCAGGAAACGCCGAAGCTGCCGGGCGTTGCTGTAGTAATCCTGCATGAAGTTCGAGATGCGCGGCTGGTCGCCCGCCGACGTGTACCCAAGCGCGCGGGCCACGTGGCTCTGCATCGCAAAGGTCAGCTTGTCCTGGGTTTTGCCCGTGTGAAAGTGCATTTCGTTGCGCACGCGCCAGATGAAATCGAGCGCTTCGAGCGTCTCCAACTGTTCCTCGGGCGATACGAGCCCCTGGTTCACGGCATCGTCGAGCGTCGTCGCGCCGTAACTCACCATCAAGGACCAGAATGCCGCGTGGAAATCGCGCAGGCCGCCCGCATTCTCCTTGATGTCCGGTTCGGGGTTGAACAGATCCTGCTGCGATCCCGGGTGATCGTCGTAGCGCTCGTGGACGCGCTCGAGCACGTAGTCGTGCGCCATTCCGCCGAACTGGAGCTCCCGGATCGACAGCTTCAAGCGCGCAAACGGCATGCTGTTGCCCGTCACCAGCCGGCTTTCCAACTGGCTCGTGAACGCTTCCGAATCGGTGCGCGCCAAGTCGATCGCATCCTGCAAGCTGCGTGCCGAGTGCCCCACCACGAAGCCCGTGTCCCACAGGAACGGCACGAGGTAATTGCTCAACAGCTCGATGCTTTCGTCGTCGGCGCCCTCGTAGAGAAGACAGACGTCCAGATCGGAATGCGGGCTCAACTCCGCGCGGCCGTATCCGCCCAGCGCGCACACGGAGAGCCGGGAGAGCGTATTGCGCCGATGCCGGGCGCTGTGCAGGGCGAACTGGAACGCGCCGTGGACGACCGCGTCCGCCATTTCGGAGAGCATGCGCACGACGTTGATGCCCGACTCGCCGGTCCGGTGCCGTTCGCGAATCTCGGATCGCCGCTGCAGAACATATTCGCGCGCGGCGTTCAGGCACTCCTTGCGCGAGATGGGCAAGGAATCGGGATCTTCCGATTGGGCCTTCCGCACCAGTTTTTCAAACTGCGTCACGTGTTGTCTCCGAAGTGCTCGGTTGCGCGGATGCCTCCGGAGCCTTCTCGTAGGGCGGTCCCACGAAGACCAGGGCGGTGGCATCCACCCACCCCGCATCGCCGTTGGCCGCGCGCACGCGCGCCCGCCCGAATTCCCGTTCTACCACGCGCACCCGGTCGCCTTCGCGAAGCGTAAACCGGACCGCGGTATCCTCGCCCATGCCCGCATGCACCGGCACCTCGGCGCGATCGGCCACCGCCAGCGGCGTCGGATGTGTGCGTGCCCATGCGGAAAGGCTCAATGCTACAGCCAGGACAGCCGCCGCCACCGCGGCAAGCCGAAGATAGCGCAGCGGCGCCACCACGCGTATACCGAGCAGAATCCAGGCCGCAAACCAGAAGAAAACCGAAAGCGCGCGAGTGGCGCCCAGAGGCAGTGCGTTTTGCCAGGCGAACACCCGGTGCCGCCAGGAAGTTTCCTCCGGCCGTACCAGATGCCGCTTGGTCTGGCGCACACATTGTCGCAGATTCAGCGCCGCCTTCTCAAAGCCCGGATCCACCTGCAGGGCCCTCTCGAAGTTGGCAATGGCCGCGCCCAGGCGGCCCAGGCGGAAATACGTGTTGCCCAGGTTGTGGAACACCGGCGCGCTCACCACGCCCTCGTCCACCAATTGCTCGTATTGCCGTGCCGCGGATGCGTAGTCGCCCGATTGGAACGCTTCCGTGGCCCGGTCAAACGTGTCGTTGTAGGGGCCCAGGGCGCTTATCAACGCCGTTACCAGAAGGGCGCTGATCATCGTCCCGCCCTCCGCCATTCAGCCTCGAGCGCGTCCACGTTGGCGTGCGCCGCGTGCGCCAGCGCATCCTGCTCCGTGCCGCTCAGTTCCGAACCGCCGTAGCGGACGCGTTCGCAGGCCCGCAGGATTTTCAGATACCCGTCGCGCAATTCGTCCGAAACCCCGTTGGCCTCCAGCAGCCGCGCCACGTCCGCGGAAGTCATTCCCGATTCGGTGACGGCGCACTTATCGGCCACGTATCCCGCCAGCGCGCGGAACAGTTCGTCCGAAGGTTCAGAGATCGTGCCCACGGCGTCGAGCCGGCGCAGCGCCCGGCTCCGCGCATGATACGACCGCGCATACCGCACGTCGTGCTGGAACCGCCGGCGCCGCGCCATGAACAGCGCCAGCGCGCCATACGCCAGCGGTGGCACTATCCCGGTCACCGCCGCCACGAGCCCCCACGGGGGTTCGGTTGCCAGCGTGCCGGGATTAAGGTCGAGGGGCGCCATTTCCTCGCTCGGCGCGTCCTGCGGGGTTGCCGCGTCGACCACCACACGCCGGCCGGTCTCGCCGGAAGCCCTTACCTCGATGTCGAAGGGACCCACCCGCTGCGTCGAGTATTGCCGCGCACCGATATCGAAGAACGTATACGTTATCTCCGGGATGTGCAGCCGGCCTGGCCGCGTCGGGGTCACCGTGTACACGAAGTCCTTCTCGACGCTGATCCCGTGCGGATCCGATATCGGCACATCGACTCGCTCCGGGTCGCTCACGTGCGTCCCCGGGATTTCCGGAAGAACCGGTTCGCCGATGGCCGCGGGATTGCCCTCGCCGATAATCCGGACCACCAGCTTCGTCGGCATCTCCTGCGCCACCTGCGACTCCGTCACGTCACCCTCAACACGGTAGCGGCCCACCGCGCCGCGAAAATCCGCCGGACGCGGTTGGGGAAGCGGCAACACGCGAACCTTTACCGGCGCCGCCCGCAAGATAATGTCGCGGTACTGCGTGCCGGAGCGGCCCCAGAAACGCACGGCGCCCTTCCAGTTCCATTCGCCGATGGTGAGCTCGCCCGCCTGCGTCGGATAGAGAATCTGTTGGAAGCGCCGAACGCGATATTGCCGCCCGTCGCGCGTCTCTTCCGATTCGGCGACGTACTGCGGCATGCGCGGCGTCGCGTAAAAGCCCTCGGTGGTGGGCGGCGGGATGTCCCTGTAGGGATCTACGTCCAATGCTTCGTTGTCAAGTTGCCAGAGCGAAAGCGTGAGCTTCATGGGCTCCTGCTCGACCACCTCCGCTTTGTCAACCTCGCTTGTTACAAAGACGGCATCTTCGAGGTTAATCTCCTGGCGCTCGGGCGGACGCCGATCGCCGCGCGGAGGCGCCACCTGCATGGCCGCGGGGGTGACCGTGAGTTCGATTGGCTTGCTGAACACCATCTGCCCGTCGATCTTCACGCCGAACGGGGGAATTGTGATCCGGCCCGTTTCCGTGGCCGTGGCCCGGAAGCCGTACTCGACGGAGGCCGAGGCCGCCCCACTGCCGAAGCTGTAATTGGTGAAGCTCCGGATCGGCTGCCGCGAAATCTCGACGCCCTTCAAGTCCTGTGGAAGTTTCACCTCGCCAACCGCCGTGCCTTCCGCGTGCAGCGTCACCAGGAACGGCACCCCTAGGGCCACCTGATTGCTATCGACGGATGTGGTGACCTCCGCCGCCATGGCCACTTGCGACAATGCCAGCAACAAAAGGAATGCGGCCCTCACCACCATTCCTCCTGAATCGTCGGCTCGTGTGGCGCATCGCGCAGGCGTTTCTGTTCTTCCTGGTCCACATCCTCAAGCGATTCCAGCAACGATTTGACCGTCTCGTGGTCTTTCTTCTCGTCTCCGGCCTGGGCCTTCGGCTGTTTCTGTTGCTGGTCCTGGGGGTCTTGCTGCGACGGCTGTTGCTGCTGCTGGTCCTCTTGCTGCTGCGGATCTTTCTCCTCACCCTGCTGATCTTGCTTATCATCTTGTTGCTGGTTGTTCTGATCGCCCTGACCGCCCTGCTGTTGCTGTTGTTGCTGCTGGTCGCCCTTATCCTGTTTGTCCTGGTCCTGGTTTTGCTGCGACTGCTCAGGGGGCGGCGGGTTCTGCTCTTCTTTCTTCAGCTTGGCGCGTACGTAATCCAGGTTATGTTTAGCTCTTGCATGGTCAGGGTGTTGCTGAAGGAATTGCTCATAGGCCTTACTGGCTTCTTCATATCCTTCTTGCTTCTGTTTCGGTTCTTGCTGCCGCTCCGCAAGCCGCGCCAATGCGTTGGCGCGGTTGTATCCTGCATCAGTTGATAAACGGCCCGACGAAAGGGTTTGAGCCTTCTCAAAATAGTCACGAGCAGCTTCAAGCCTATCGGCGGCGCCTTTCTTATCCTTGTTCGCCATGAGGTATTCCGCACAGCCAAGACTGAATAGAAGATCGGGTGCGTTAGGTTCCTCTACTTCCAAGCCCTCAAAGATAGACAACGCATCCGCAATCTTGTTCTGTCGAAGGAGCTCATTACCTTCGACCAAACGCGATTGAAAGGTGGCCGCAAAGGCGCCCGCCGAAACCGTCAGCAGAAGAGCAAGCAGAAGTCTACGCATGCTGGCCCTCCCCGTTCGGGACGGCCGCGCGTCGCATCCGCCGCCGCCGCATCCACGGCAGCGCCACGAGATACAGACCCTCGCCCGCAAAACACGCGATTGCCAGCGCCAGCGGCCATTGGTACCGGTTGATTTGCCGGAAACGGATGTCGCTCTCGACCGTGCGCCCCGCGATGCCCTTGAGGTGCTCCATGATACGCTCGATGTCGAAATTGTCCGGCGTGGACCGCACGTACCGGCCGTCGGTTGCCAAGGCCAGCGTCGAAAGCGTGTCTTCGTCGAGCTTTGACACGTGTGTTTTGGGCAAGTTGCCGGCCGAGCGGTAGTAGCTCATCCATGCCGGGGGCTTTACTTCGCCGCCGCGCGGATCGCCCATGCCCAGCACGTATACGCGCGCAAGCTCGCTCAGTTCACTGACCTTCTCCTGGGTTCCACCGGCGACGTCCTCACCGTCCGACACCAGGATCACCGCGCGGAATTCCTTGGACTGCGCCGCGGCTGCCGCGCCCTCTTCCTTGAGCGCCTTCTCGGTAACTTCCAGCGCATGGGCGATGTCCGTGCCCTCTTCCGAGACGCTGTCGGTGTCCACGGCATTCAGCACCGCTTTGAAATAGCCGTGGTCAATCGTAAGGGGGCATTCCAGTGCCGCGGCCCCCGCAAACACCACGAGTCCGAACCGGTCGCCCGGCGCGGCATCGAGCAGGGCCCCCACTTTGCGCTTGGCCCGTTCCAGGCGGTTCGGCAGCAGGTCCGTGGCGTGCATGCTTTCCGACACGTCGAGGCACACGATGATATCGCGGCTGCTCTGCTGTACTTCCTGCCATTTCTGTCCCCAGTGCGGCTGGGCAATCGCCAGTCCCAGGAACGCAAAACCAAAAAACGTCAGCCAGGAAAGCGGCCGCCGCATGCGCAGGTCGAAGCCTGGCAGCAATCGCGGCGCCAGATCCGCCGACACGAACGCATCGAGCCGGCGCCGGCGCAGACGCTCGAAGCGGACCAGCACGATCCAGATGAGAAGAAGCGCCACCGCGTGCGCCGCCAACCACCAGGCAAACGGCGTCGTCGGAAATGTGATGCCGCCTGGGCTCATGCGGATTCTCCCAGCGTGGCGGTCGTATGGCAATGGGCGCTGCGAATGGAAGCCCTCACCCCACCCCTCTCCCAGGGGGAGAGGGAGGAAGACTCCATGGGGAGACGGCTATTGCTCCCTCTCCCCCTGGGAGAGGGGTGGGGTGAGGGCTTCCGCAGCGCTCTATATGCAATCGAATTCATCACGGTATCGGATCGAACCAGTAGCGTCGCGCGAACAGCGATGCGAACAGCGCCACCATTCCCGTCACGGCGTACGGCACGAACCCTTCCTCGTAGTCGTAGTAATCGTCCACCTTGACCTCCGTCTTTTCGAGGCGGTTGATCTCGGCATACGCTTCGTTCAGCTTCTCGACATCCTGCGCGCGGTAGAATTTCCCTCCCGTGGCGTCCGCGATGCGTTTCAGCATCTCCTCATCGATGGGCATACGCGCCTGCACGTACATCGGGCCAAACGGCGTGGTCTGCGGCACGAGCACCTCGCCCCCGCTTCCCGCGCCAATGGTGTACACGCGAATGTTGTATTCCTTGGCCAGCTTCGCCGCCGTGATGGGGTCAAGCTCGCCCTTGTTGTTGATGCCGTCTGTCAGCAGGATGATGATCTTGGTCTTTGCTTCCGACTTGTTCAGCTTGGCCACCGCAAGACCCAGCGCCGACCCGATGGCCGTACCCTGTTTTCGCCGATCCGTCTCGTCGATCTCGACCCGCTCCAGCTCGTGCTCGAGCACCGCATAGTCCAGCGTCAACGGGCACTGCGTCCACGCGTAGCCCGCGTAACACACGAGGCCGAGCCGGTCGCGACCGAAGCGGTCCTCGCTCTTGTCCTTGCGGTTCAGAATAAAGTCGTGCACCGCCTGCTTGGTGTCGTCCAGGCGGTTTTGGTTGCGACCGCTGCTCGAGTAATCCATTGCCTTCATGCTGCCCGACACATCGACGCACAGCATGATGTCGATGACGTTTGCCCGGTCCGTCCGCGCTTCGAGTCCGCGCACGGGCCGCGCCAGCGCCAGCACCAGCAATACAAGTCCGAGCGCCCGCAGCAACGGCGGCAGACGGCGCAACGCCGCCCGCCCGTGGCCCTGCAGCTTCGCCAGCGTCTCGCCCGTCGATACCTGCAAGACGCCCGGCGCCCGAGCCGCCACCTCGGCCAGCAGCAATACCAGCACCGCCGGCAACAGCGCCAGGAACCAGGGATGCATCAGCATCGTGAACTGGAAGGGCCCGAAGAGACTCATGCGGCGGCCTCCTCGGCGGGGGCCGTCGTCCTGGGCACCGTTTCCTCGACGAAGCGGCGCACCTCGTTGAAGTCCTGCTCCATCTCGACCGCGCCCGGTTCGTGCCGGGCAAACTTCACGCGGTCCGCATGGCGCAGCACCGTCTCCAGCAGCGACTGATGCTCCGCATTAAACAATCCGCTGCTCGCCGCTTCGGCCAGAAATTCCGGCGTGGTGCGTTCGGGCGCGTGAAGATGGAAGCGGTCTTCCGTGTACCGGCGCAGGATATCCGACAACTCGACGTAGAAGATTCCGAATTGCCCCGAATCCGCCAAGCCCTTTGCACCCAGCGCCGCCAGCCGCTCCCGAGCGATTT
>JAVEWL010000203.1:0-8389 GCA_034004565.1 FCB group bacterium
AGGGGTGCGGCGCTTTCGTGCGTATATAAGGAGTTCCATTAGATGCCCAAGTACCTGGTGGTGGTCGAGTCGCCGGCCAAGGCGCGGACAATCAACAAGTTCCTGGGGTCGAACTACGTCGTCAAGGCAAGTTTCGGCCACGTCCGCGATCTGCCCAAGAGCGAACTGGGGGTGGATGTCGAAAACGATTTCCAGCCCAAGTATGTCACGCTTAAGGATTCGTCCAAGCACATCAGCGAACTGAAGAAATCCGCCGGGCAGGTCGAACGCATCCTGCTCGCCTCCGATCCGGACCGCGAAGGGGAGGCCATCGGCTGGCACATCGCCCAGATCCTCGAACCTCTCAAGAAGCCCGTGGATCGGGTCGTGTTCAACGAAATCACCAAGAAGGCGATCCAGGAAGCGGTGAAGCATCCGCGCCCCATCGACGAGAACCTTGTCAACGCGCAGCAGGCGCGCCGCGTACTCGACCGCCTGCTCGGCTACAAGATCAGCCCCTTCCTGCAATGGGCGGTCCAGCGCGGCCTCAGCGCCGGGCGCGTGCAGTCCGTGGCCGTGCGCATGGTGTGTGACCGCGAAGACGATATTCGCCGCTTCATCCCGGAAGAATACTGGACGTTGGACGCCTCTTTCCTGACCCCGCGCAACGACGCGTTTACCGCGCGCCTGTTCCGCATGGGCGGCGAGAAGGCCGTGGTGCCCACGCGCGAGGTGGTGGATCGCATTCTGTCGGACCTCGACGGCGCCGCGTACAAGATCGCGAACGTCGAGCGCAAGGAAGTGCAGCGCAAACCCTCCGCGCCGTTCATCACGAGCACGCTGCAGCAGGAGGCCTCGCGCAAGCTAGGTTTCAATCCGCGGCGGACCATGTCGCTGGCGCAGCAGCTTTACGAAGGAATCAAGCTCGGGCCGGAAGGCGAGACGGGTTTGATCACCTACATGCGTACCGACTCGACAAGGCTCTCGGAGGAGGCGCTGGACGACGTCCGCGGTTTCATCGCCTCCAACTACGAGCCCGCGATGCTGCCCGAGCGCCCGAACTTCTACGCCAGCAAGAAGGGCGCGCAGGACGCGCACGAGGCCATCCGGCCGACGGCCGCGGCGCGCACGCCCGATGCGGTGAAGCCGTATCTCGACGCGGACCAGCACAAGCTCTATGCCTTGATCTGGATGCGGTTCGTATCCTGTCAGATGTCCCCGGCGATCCTCGATCAGATGACCATCGACGTCGAGGCGAAGAAGTACATCTTCCGCGCGACAGGGTCCGTGGTGAAGTTCCCCGGGTTCACGAAGGTCTACGAGGAAGCCTCGGACGATGCCGCCGGCAACGGCAAGGAAGTCTTTGAAGACACCGAACACCTGCTGCCGCAAGTCGAGGTCGGCGAAAATGTGAAGCTGCGGGACGAACTCAAGGCCGAGCAGCACTTCACGAAGCCGCCCGCGCGCTACACGGAAGCGAGCCTCATTCGCGCGCTCGAAGAGAATGGCATCGGCCGCCCCAGCACCTATGCCCCGACCATGAACACCATTGTCGAGCGCGGCTACGTCGAGCGCGAAAAGAATCGACTGAAACCCACCGAACTCGGCGAGAAGGTCAACCATATCATGGTGAAGCACTTCCCCGAGATCGTCGATCCCGGCTTCACTGCCCAGATGGAAGACGACCTTGACCACGTCGAAGAGGGACGGCGCGAGTGGCACGCCCTGCTGAAGGATTTCTACAAGGACTTCTCGACCGTCCTCGGCACGGCCCAACGCAATGTCGTATCGACGATGCTGGACAGCCCCGACTGCCCCAACTGCGGGGCGCCGATGGAAGTCCGCGAAGGACGCTTCGGCATGTTCATCTGCTGCCAGAAGTATCCGGAGTGCAAAACCACCGCGCGCACACAGAAGAACGCCGTCGAGGCCACGGACGAAATCTGCGAGGCCTGCGGATCGCCGATGGTGATTCGCACGGGCCGCTTCGGCAAGTTCATGTCCTGCTCAACCTATCCCAAGTGCAAGACCACGCATCCCGTGGACGAGCAAGGCAACAAAGTCGCGCGCGCCCCCAAAGATCCGCCGCGCGAGACCGACGAGAAGTGCCCAAAGTGCAACGCAAACCTGCTCATTCGCAAGAGCCGCACGGGCGAGGAATTCTACGGCTGCAGCAAGTACCCCAAGTGCAAATTCACACGGCCCATGGAGCTGGGGTTGAAGTGCCCGAAGCCCGGATGCGAAGGCAACCTCGTCAGCAAGCTTGGCAAAGGCCGCCGCTTCATCGGCTGCGACAAGTATCCCGAGTGCGACTTCATCGTCTCCGGCAAGCTCGACAAAACGACGCCGTGCCCCAAGTGCGGCCACGCGTGGACCAGCGTCTACAAAGGCCGCGGCAAAGACCCCGTCCGCCGCTGCCCGGTTTGTGCCCATGAGGAGTCGATGGCCGAAGCCGAAGAGCAGACGGTGGAATAGCCGGTAGCGAGACCTTTCGCACCCCCAGGCGCCGCACAAGGGCTTGGGGGTGTTTTCTTTGCCCGGGATGTTCACAACGAGAAGGGCTTCCGGTGTCATTGCGAGGACAAGTTCCACTTCGACGAAGCAATCTCAAAATCCAAAGCAGATGCTTTGTGGCACCTCCAAGCCGGTTTCATGGCTTGGGGGTGTGGGCAAGCCAAAGGACCACAAGGACGGCAGGGACAATGAAGTGCTGAACTTTGGTCTCCCCTCATCCTACCCCTCTCCCCAGGGAGAGGGAACAAGACTCCAGCCGGGTAGAGGTAGTGAAGTTGCACGACGCGCCACGCGGGCTCCCTCTCCTTGGGGAGAGGGGCCGGGTGAGGGAGGCTTTTCGTCCTTGCTGTCCTTGCAGTCCTTCGCCAACCCACACCCCCAAGCCATGAAGCCGGCTTGGGGGTGCCACAAATCCCAGGCGTTGGGCTTTTAGATTGCTTCGTCGGCGTAGGACGCCTCCTCGCAATGACTCGCCGGCTTGGCTGGCGCTATAGTGGCAATTGGCGGCTCAGGGCCGAGGGCGAATCGCCGGGGCGCAGGGGGCGCAGCCGCAGGCGCCATTCGTAGGTCCCTGCCGGCAGCGTGTATTCCTCGTGCGTGCGCTTGCCCCAACTGGTGTCCCCGCCCACGCCCATCTGCCGGTAGTTCAAGTTCAGCGTCACCGTGTCGCGGCGCGGCAAGAGATAGTCGTGGGTGGCCCCTTCGAGGTCTTCCTGGGTAAACGGCCAGGCGCTGCACTCAAGGAGCGGAAGGCCCACGGCCAGCAGGCCCGCGCCCTCGGCATCGGTGAGCGCCATCCAGCGGACGTCGGTCTTGTTGCCGGTTTCCTGCGGGCGCACGTAGCGGTGCACCTGCTTCTCGACGCTGCCGCTATGCAGGCCGATGGCGCCCCCGGTCTTGCGGTCCCAATAGGTTTCGTACGGGCCGCGCCCGTACCACGTCAGCGTGTTGTACGCGCCCGTCAGCGTCCCTTGCAGGCCGATGAGCGGAATCTCCGACAGGCTCGGGTCCGCTTCCAGCCGGCTTTCGAGCACGATATCGCCGCTGCCGTATACCGTGTACGTCTGCCGCAACGAGGCTTGGCCGTCGATGAGCGCGGCCTCGACGCAAACTTCGGCCTTCTCGGGGGAAAGGCAACGCACGGTTACGGATTTCACCTCGCGGTCCTGTCCGGCGCGCCGCCACGCCTTGGCGCGCAGCGGCAACTCGCAGCCCACGTCGTTGTCGATGGGCGCGCGCCAGAAGTTGGGTGTCAATGGCGCGGCGATGAGCTCGCGTCCGTCGATGCACAGCGATTCAATGAGCCCGGAACGCTTCCCGATAATCACGCGGACGCCTTCGCTCTCGACGGCAATGCCCCCTTCGCTCTCGCCCACGGTGATTGCAGGCAGCGCTTCGATGGCCTGCGGCGTGGACGCTTCGAAGGGCACTTCCAACTGGTCCCACGCCACCACGTGCCCGGCCTTGGCCCACAACGCGTCGTTTGCGAGCGCGAACGACACCTTGAGGAACACCTCCGAGCCGGGCTGCGCGTCCGGCTTGTGGAACGGAATCGTCACTTCCTCCTCGTCGCCCGGCGCAATGTCGAGCGGCGGCAGATCGCCGTGTTCCACGACCGCGCCGTCCAGCGTCAATTGCCACGAACCCTGAAGGAAGCCCGTGGAGGCGAAATCGTACTTGTTACGCACGAGCACCTTGCCCGCCGGCGCATCAACGGGCGTGACCTTCATGCGCTGGTAGACCTTTTTCACCTCGTGCAGGTGCGGGTTGGGCGTGCGGTCGCATTGGACCAAGCCGTCGCAGCAGAACACGCCGTCGTTCGGCGTGTCGCCAAAATCGCCGCCGTAGGCGCTGAAGACGGTGCCGTCGTCGGCCTTCTTGTACAGGGCCTGGTCCACCCAATCCCAGATGCACCCGCCCCACAGGTTCGGGTACGACTCGATAAGGTCCCAATAGTCCTGCAGGTTGCCCACGGAATTGCCCATGGCGTGGGCGTATTCGCAGAGAAACACGCCGCGGTTCAAATCCATCTGCGCCTGCTGCTCGAGCAGGACGGGCTCCGAATACATGTGGCTGTCGAAGTCGGTGACCTCGTTCATGCGCTCGTAATGCACCGGCCGCGACGGCTCGAGACGGCGGATCGTGGCCGCGGCAGCCTCGAAACAACACCCGCTGCCGGACTCGTTGCCCATGGACCAGATGACCACGCTGGGATGGTTCTTGTCGCGCTCGATCATGCGCTCGATGCGGGCCACGTGCGCGGCTATCCACTCCGGCTTGTTACCAAGCGTCTTGTCCAGATCGTAGCCCATGCCGTGGGCTTCGATGTTGGCCTCGTCGACGACGTACAGGCCGTAGCGGTCACACAGGTCGTACCAGCGCGGGTCGTTGGGGTAGTGGGACGTGCGCACGGTGTTGATGTTGTTGCGCTTCATCAACGTGATGTCGAGCACCATCGAGGCGTAGGTGATGGCTTTGCCCAGCGCCGGGTGGTGCTCGTGGCGGTTGACGCCGCGGAAGCGGATGGGCACACCGTTGATGAAGAACCGCCCGCCGTGCCACTCGATCCGGCGGAAGCCGACTTTGCACGATTCCGCCTCGATAACCTTGCCGGTGGCATCCTTCAGCGTCAGCACGAGGGTGTAGAGGTTCGGCGTTTCCGCGGTCCATTTGGCCGGGTTCGGCACCGCGAGGAACATCGTTGTGACCGCATCCTCACCCGCCGGCGTGTTCGCAATCGTCGCCGAAACCGGTGCAACATTTGCGTTCAACAGTTCGGCGTCCACCGTGCACGCACCCGCGTCCCGCGCGCCGTAGTTGCGCACTTTGGCCGTGATGCGCAGGGTTGCGTCGCGGTAGTCGTTGTCGAGCTCGGGATGGGCGTGGAAGTCGCGCAGGTGCAGCGTCGGCGTCGAGTACAAGAACACCTCGCGCTGGATACCGCTCAAGCGCCACATGTCCTGGTCTTCAAGATAGCTGCCCGAGCACCAGCGGAACACCTGCACCGCCAGCACGTTCGTTCCCGGTTGCAGATAGGGGGTGAGGTTGAACTCGGCGGGCGTCATGCTGTCTTCGCTGTAGCCCACCTCCTGGCCGTTCACCCACAGGTAAAATGCGCTCTGCACACCGGCGAAATGGATGAACACCTGACGCCCGGCCCAGGCCTCGGGCACCGTGAATTCCGTGCGGTACGACCCGACCGGGTTATCGTCCTTGGGAAGGTGCGGCGGGTCGGGCGGGAAAGGGTACGGGACGTTCGTGTAGATGGGGATGCCGTAGCCGTGGAGTTCCCAGTTGGACGGCACCGGCAGTCTCCCCCACTCCGAAATGCCGTAGTCAACGCGATGGAAATCCAGCGGCCGGTCGTCCGGTTTCGGTACCCAGTGGAACTTCCATAGCCCGTTCAGGCTTTGCCGGAACGGCGATTTTTCCGGCGCGCACGTCGCGGCGGAATCCGCGTCTGGAAACGGCATCAACGTGCAATGCCCCGGCTCCTTGTTGCGCTCGAAGAATGTCGGGTCTTCCCATTCCGGAATAACAGTCATTATGCCTCCCGCTAACGTCTTGTGTTCAATTCAGTAACGACGCGTAAGCCCTCACCCCACCCCTCTCCCCAAGGGAGAGGGAGAAAACCCTCGACCTTTTGGAGTCTTCCTCCCTCTCCCTTTGGGAGAGGGGTGGGGTGAGGGCTTACGCAAACCTCTCCGCAATCCCCAAGAACTACCGCTTCACCTCAATCGGCTTACTCGTGATCATCCCAATCCCGCGGCCCTTGTCGCCCACGGCGCAATAATGCATGTAATACGTATCGTTCGCGGGGTTGTAAACCAGCGACGTCTTATGCGCGAACTGCTTATCCAGCCCCGAAGGATTGCCCCCGGTCTTATACAGCGGCTCCGGATGCTTCGTCCAATGCTCCAGGTTGCGCGAGAACGCCGCCATGATGTGCGCGCCGCCACGCCCCACACCGAAATAAATCATCGTCCAGTGGTCACCGTCGCGATACACCTTCGGGTCCGAGCTGAACTTCTCGTCGTAGCCACCGGGCGTGTTCCGCACGACAGGATTATCCTCGTACCGCTTCCAATCGAGCAGGTTGTCGGAAAACGCCAATCCCGTCTGCTCGTTACTGCCATTGGCCGCGTTATAGAAGTCGTAGAACGTGCCCTCGTGCTCCACCAGCCACGGCTGATAAATGCAGTCCTTCTCCCATTCCTTGCAGTCGGGGTCATGCACCGAAAGCGTGTACGTCTCCTTCGCACGCCGCCACGTCAGGCCGTCGTCGCTGCACGCAACGCCCTCGTAGCCAGGCCGAAGCTCGTAGCCACCCTGCCGAGGATACGCGCCGTAGAGCGACCAATACTTGCCGTCGCGCTTCTTGAGCACTCTCGGCGCCTTGATATCGTAGGATTCGTAAAGATATGCCCCCAGCACCCGGCCGCCGTAATCGAATTCGTCCTTGGGCCCGAACCCAAACGCCAGCCGCGGGTTGCGCCAGTGCACAAGGTCGTCGCTGTCCGCCACGAACGACTGATACCCAACCCCGTCGTAGCCGATGAAGCTCATATGCCAAAGCGGGTCGCCCGGAATCTGGTAGACGGTCGGGCAATCGGTCATCTGGATCTTGTCGAAGCCCGGGATATCGGGCTTGGGCGCGATGACATGGCCGGGGTAGTAGTGCCAGCCGCGATACGGCGCCGACCATGCATCCAGCGTGGCCGAGTCGATGTCCATCGGCCCGGCGCCAAAAGCCAAGGGCATCACCAGCATCCCCGCCGCCAAGCCTCCCATAAGCCCCACCCAACTGAACATGGCATTCCCTTCCACTGTGGTCACTGAACCCAGGCGCGAACTCTAACCAACAAATACCTGCGGTTCAATAGCGTGCTTCCATGGACCCTATGGACCCTATGGACTCGATGGACAAGAGCAGAAGGTATTTGTCCATCAAGTCCATAAGGTCCATAGGGTCCATCGGCCTCACGTCACTGTTGACAATAGCCTGTCGCCTGTCCTATACCAACAGGGTTCGCCCGTCAGGGGCGAGCGGGTCTGCACATCGGAGCCAAGGCTGAATCGCGCTCCGGCAGGGGAGCACGGACGCAAGACGTCCAGTGGGAGGTTACCTGTGAAAGATTTCAAGATCACCAGACGAGGATTCCTGGCGAGCGCGGCCGCCATGACGGTTGCCGGTTGCGCCACGGCGAAAATGGGCAAAGCCCCCGCCTACCTTAGCGGTAGATCGCCCAACGAGAAGCTGAACGTCGCCGGTGTCGGCGTCGGCGGCAAGGGCGAAAGCGACATCGCCCTGTGCGACACGGAAAACATTGTCGGTCTCTGCGACGTCGACGACCAGATGGCCGCGAAAAGCTTCGAGCGCTTCCCGAATGCGAAGCGCTACAAAGACTACCGCAAGATGCTCGAAGAGATGAAAGAGATCGACGCGGTCACGATCTCGACCCCGGACCACATGCACTTCCCGGTCGCGATGATGGCGATGGCCCTGGGCAAGCACGTCTACGTGCAGAAGCCCCTGACGCACACCGTGTGGGAAGCGCGCGAGATCTCCAAGGCCGCCGCGAAGTACGGCGTGGTCACGCAGATGGGCAACCAGGGCCACAGCGGCGACGGCGTGCGCGAACTATGCGAACTGATCTGGTCCGGCGCCATCGGAAACGTGCGCGAAGTCCACACCTGGACCAACCGACCGATCTGGCCTCAGGGCATGACCGAACTGCTGGGCAAGAAGCCGATTCCCGAATTCGTCGATTGGGATCTCTGGCAGGGCGTGGCCCAGCGCCGTGAATTCGGCGGATACTGGAACACCGACAAGGCGGGTTACCTCCCCTTCGTCTGGCGAGGCTGGTGGGAATACGGCTGCGGCGCCCTCGGCGAC